>DAITNE010000481.1:0-1508 GCA_036834765.1 Methylocella sp. | reverse complement strand
GCAAAATCGTCCTCGGCGTTCTGCTACAAAACCTCAGTCAGACGGGCTGCTAGACTTCAAACTAGGTCGCAGTCGATGCGGCGGCGACAGGGTCGTGGAAGAGAGGGCGCATCATGATCATCGGCGGAAGAGGAAATGGCGTGGTGGCGAATGCCGTAGCTGTGGTTGCATCGGCCTTATCGTCTCCTCTCGCGGAGACGAAAATAGTTGCGACGGGAGAAAAGCTGACGATAGACAAGAATGAAGGAGTGCGCGAAGTACCGCGAAAAATTCAGGCTCACCAATTTGCGCTCTCGGACCTTGAGGCTGGTCCCTCCCAGCCGGTTTCTGGCGCTGGCGTCCCCATTGTCGTGACCCCGTTTTCAAACTCGTTTTTCTTTCCATTCTCGGCGTCACAGTTCTATCCGGCCTCATACAGATCGCCATCGCCTGTAATTGGCCGTCTCCTACGCAGAACCAGCAAGCGACGTTTGAGTCTTTCGGCTTCGCCTGGAAGGCCTTGGCGCCATTTTCGGCTTGCTCGGGGGAAAAGTGACGTGACTTCAAATTGCGCCGCCGCGGATCTTCGCGAGGCTTGCGCCGCAGGACCAAACGGTCTATATCAACGTCATTCAATCTTCTCATAGCGTTTATCTAATCCGGTAAATGCCGTATCGAGAGTGGGCCCGTCCGGACCCGCTCTTTTTTATTGCCGATAGGCCCGCGCGATTTAATCGGCCGCAAAAAGCGCCTTGGTGGGATGCGACAGGGTTTGGATCACAGCACGAACTTGCCAGACGAATCGCAGAATTTGCTGGGCGAAGCCCGCTTCGTCTCCGAGACCGGGGCCGCCGCGCGGATCGCCCATGTCGCGCTGCCGGTTCTGGCCGATCTCGGCTACCGCCTGGTGCGGGTCAAGCTGTCGGCGCAGGACGGAATGACCGTGCAAATCATGGCGGAGCGCCCCGACGGCTCGATGACCGTCAAGGATTGCGAGGCGGTCAGCGCCGCCTTGTCGCCGGTTCTCGACGTCGAGGACGTGGTGCATCAGGCCTATCGCCTCGAGATTTCTTCGCCCGGGATCGATCGGCCCCTGGTGCGCGCCTCCGACATCCGCCGCGCGCTGGGACAGGAGGCGCGCATCGAATTGCGCGCCGGGCTCGACGGCCGCAAGCGCTTTCGCGGCCTTATCGGCGAGATCGAGGGCGAAGGGATCGAGGCGGCGGTCAAGTTCTTGCGCGGCGACGCCAAGCCTGGCGAGGCCGTGGAGGCGATTTTGCCGCTGCGCGATATCGCCGAGGCCAAGCTTGTACTGACCGAAGCCTTGATCCGGGAGTCCTTGCGGGCGGCGAAGGCGGCGCTGGCCGAAGCCGACGATGACTCGGCGGAACTCGACGATAGCGACGCCGCCGCAGCGCCGGAGCCGCAGCGTGGCCCCGGCCGGTTCGCCGCGCGCAACGCCAAAGCGAGGCCAGTTCTTCCGGCTGGCGTCGCATCGAAGTTTAAACAGGCCAAATCGGGCCGGCCCC
>DAITNE010000480.1:0-1539 GCA_036834765.1 Methylocella sp. | reverse complement strand
ATCGAAGCGTTGCGGCGCGATGACGTTTTGCGCGGCCTGCGCGGCATCGGCTTCGCCCCCGCCGCCGACGCGGCGCGCGCGGGCGCTCGCTGATGGCTCAACTCGGCAGGGATAGCTTCGCCGCCGGCGACAGGCTGATGAGCGTCGACGACGCGGTCGCGGCTTTATTCGCGCGCGTCAGAAGCGTCGCGGAGATCGAGGTGGTTTCTCTTGTCGAAGCCGAGGGTCGCATCCTGGCGGAGGATCTTATCGCGCCGATTGATCTGCCGGGCTTCGACAATTCGGCCGTCGACGGTTACGCCGTCCGGTTCGATGATCTGGCGCAAGCGGCTGAGACCGTGCTCGACATCGGCGGCAGGGCGGCCGCGGGTCACGAACTGGCCGCGGCCAAAACCCTGCGCTGCGCCGACCTCGCAGGCAGGGCCGTGCGCATTTTTACAGGCGCTGCGATGCCCGACGGCATGGATACCGTTTTCATGCAGGAGGACTGCCGCGACGCCGAAGAAGGCCGCGTGGGTCTGCCGCCGGGGCTGTCGCGCGGCGACAATTGCCGGCTGCGTGGCGAAGACATTCGCGCGGGCGAGGCGGCGCTCGCTGCGGGCCGCCGCTTGCGGCCGGAAGACCTTGGCCTCGCCGCCGCGCTCGGAGTAGATCGCCTCCGTGTCCGGCGCCGATTGAAGGCCGCGATTTTTTCCACGGGCGATGAGATCGTTTCGCCGGGCGCGCCGCTGAAGCCGCCCGCCGTCTATGACGCCAATCGCTTCCTGCTGCACGGGTTGCTGCGCCGCCAGGGCGTCGAGGTCACCGACCTTGGCGTTCTCCCGGACGACGCCGCGAAAATTGCGACGGCGCTGCGCGCGGCCGCGCTGGACCATGACCTCGTGCTGACGTCGGGCGGCGTGTCGACGGGCGAAGAAGACCACGTCAAGGCGGCGATCTCGGACGGAGGCTCGCTGGTGTTCTGGCGGCTTGCGATCAAGCCGGGGCGTCCCGTTGCGATGGGCGTGATCGAAGGCGCGCCATTCGTCGGGCTGCCGGGCAATCCCGTCGCCGTTTTCGTCACTTTCGCTCTTATCGTGCGTCCGCTGATCGCGGCTTTATCGGGCACCCGTTTTGAGCCGCTGCGCGCCATGCCCGTCAAGTCGGGTTTTGCTTACCAGAAGAAGGCCGGCCGGCGCGAATATGTCCGCGTCGTGCTGACGAGGGACGCCGCCGGCGCGATCGTCGCCGAGAAATATGGCGTCGAAGGCGCCGCGGTTCTGACCTCGCTGACCCGAACGCAGGGCTTTGTCGAATTGCCGGAAGACGTGAAGAAAATCGCTCCCGGCGATGCGGTGAACTTCGTCGATTACGATCTCATCCGGTGAGGCGGCATCATCATCATCTCATTCCGCCGCCTCGCGCGCTTCCGCCCGCGTGACCTTAACCGCACAGAACTTGAACTCGGGGATTTTCGCAAAGGGGTCCAAGGCCGGATTGGTGAGCAGGTTCGCCGCCGCCTCCGCATAGCAGAACGGCATGAACACCATGTTCTCCGGT
>DAITNE010000479.1:468-1574 GCA_036834765.1 Methylocella sp. | reverse complement strand
ATCAGGCATCCGCCTATCGACATTCGCAGCGCGTTTCGCATGCCCGTGGCTCCTTCTATCTGAGGTCTATTTTGAGGATCTTGCGCCGGAACTCCAGAAGCTTTTCCTCATCCCGCTCTAGCGCCGCGTGGCGAGGATCAGCGGCGACGGCCCCGGGGCGGCCAAGAGACGGGGGTCCTTGAAGCCGGCTTCGGTCAGCCAGCCGGCGATCTCGTCGAACGAGAACGTGCCTCCGGCCTCGGTGTTGACCAGCATGTTGACCGCGAAGATCAGCCCGCTCATCGGGCCGCGCCGGTCGGCGTCCACCAGGAACTCGGCGATCGCGATGGTGCCGCCCGGCGCCAGCGCCTCATAGGTGCGCCGCAGCAACGTGCGGGATCGCTCGACGCCTTCGCTGTGCAGGATCTGGCCGAGCGTCGCGATCTCGTGCGGACCGCCGAAATCCGCCTCGAGGATATCGCCCGCCACGGTCGTGAGCCGCTCGCCGACCCCGGAGCGGTCGGCCACATGCCGGGTCACGGGAAGCACATCCGGCCAGTCGATGGCGCGCACGCTGACATGCCTTGAGGCCTCCGCGAGGGCGACGCCCCAGACGCCGGAGCCGGCGGCGAGATCGAGGACCGAGACCGGTCCGCTCGCCCGGGCGAGATTGAGATGAGCCGCCAGCGCCCGCGCCGCCGGATAGCTCAGCGGAAAGATATCCTCGACGAATTCGGCGAAGAAGGGCGCGCCCTCGGCGGCGACGTTGACCGATGTCGCGGGCTTGCCGCTGCCGACGATTTCAACGAGGCGCAGCCAGTTCGGCAGCAACTGGCCGCTGACATGGCGGAACATGCCGCCCAAAAAACCCGGATGGTCGCTGACGAGGAAGGCGTCGCTTTCGGCCGTCAGCGCATAGCGGCCATCCTCGCCCCGCGTCAGCAGCGCGAGCCCGACGAGAAGATTGGCGAGCGCGGCGACGCCCCGCGCGGAGGCGCCGGTCGCCTGCGCCAGATCGGGGAGGTTCAGCGGCTGCTTCGCCAGGACGTCGAAGATCCGGTGGCGGATCGCCGCCTCGATCGCGAGGGGCGGGGCTGTGCTCAATTGCGCACCGGATGCGGGGCTCT
>DAITNE010000479.1:0-458 GCA_036834765.1 Methylocella sp. | reverse complement strand
CGATCGCGAGGGGCGGGGCGAAGGCCCAGAGGAACTGCAGGAGGCGCTCAGGCGTCGCGGAGGGTGCGGGCTCGCTCATGGCTGTCTTCCTCGCTCAGATTCGACCAAGACGGGCGAAGACATACACGACAAGAGCCATGATGGCGATGAGGGCCGCGGGAATGAAGCCCCACCGCGCGCTGTGGCGCCAGACGGGCAGCGCGCCGATCAGCAGGAGAATGAGAACAACGAGGACGATCTTTGCAAGCAGGGCGCTGACGATTTTTGCGAACATGGCGCTTGAGCTTCCCGGGGCTGGACTTCAAAATGCGCCGGCCGCCCGCGGCGCCTGTTTGGAGGCCGACGTTGAACAATCGCAGCGCGCCTTTCATCTCTTGGCGGCCAGCGTGGCGGGCGGGTCGCTCCTGTCAAGGACGCGCAGCGCCGGCTTTGCCGGTGCGAGCAAAGCTCGCATCCTT
>DAITNE010000478.1:0-1600 GCA_036834765.1 Methylocella sp. | reverse complement strand
TTCCTTACGTTGCTGTCGATCAATTGCCCCGCGAAGGAGCCAAGGCGGTCGGCGAGCGCGATGAAGGGCTTCAGCTTCGGCGCCTCCTCCGCCGTAATGGCCGGAAAATTGACCGCGTTGGAGATCGCGTCGCGCATCAGATAATCCGACATCTGTTCTGCGATCTGCAGCGCGACATTCTCCTGCGCCTCCCTGGTCGAGGCCCCAAGATGCGGCGTGCAGATCACATTTGCATGGGAGAGAAGCGGGTTGCGCCCCGACGGCTCCTTTTCGGAGACATCGATGGCGACGCCCGCGACATGACCCGACTTCAGCAAGGCGAGCAGCGCGTTCTCATCAATAAGAGCCGCGCGACAGCTGTTGATGATCATTACGCCCGGCTTGGTCCGCGCCAGATTCTCAGCCGAGAGGATGTTTTTGGTCTGCGGCGTCACCGGCGTGTGCAGGGAGATGAAATCGGCGCGCGCCAGCAGATCGTCCAGCTCGACCTTTTCAACGCCAAGATCCAGCGCGCGCTCCGGCGATAAAAACGGATCGAAGGCGATGACGCGCATACGGAGCCCAACGGCGCGATCGGCGACGATCGACCCGACATTGCCGCAGCCGATGAGGCCAAGCACCTTGCCGGTGATCTCGACGCCGAGAAACTGGTTCGTCTCCCATTTTCCGGCGCGCGTCGAAGCAACGGCGGCGGGGATGTGGCGGGCGAGCGCGAACATCAGAGCGATGGCGTGCTCGGCCGTGGTGATGGAATTGCCGAAGGGCGTGTTCATCACGATCACGCCTTTGGCGGTCGCCGCGGCGAGGTCGATATTGTCGACGCTGACGCCCGCCCGGCCGATAACCTTGAGACGCGTCGCGCGCTCCAGCACCTTGGCGGTGACCTTGGTCGCCGAGCGAATCGCCAACCCGTCGAACTCGCCAATGACGTCGGCGAGGCGCTGCCGGTCCTTGCCAATCTCCGGCTGGAAATCGACCTCGACGCCGCGCGCCTTGAAAATGGCGACGGCCGCCGGCGACAGGGGATCCGAAATCAGGACGCGCGGAGGCAAGCGGCTTCTCCTGGTGCATTTCGCCAAGCGAATCTATTCAAAAGCCATTTTCCAGCCGAGCTGCGCAGCGCGCCCGCGCCTTCGCGCACGCCCGGCCGCCCCTCCTCTATGGGTTGAAGCCGCGCCGCGGGCAAGCCAAACCTCGCATCAGCCGGCGCATGCGCCAAAACGCTGCGGGCGTCCTCTCCATGCTGGAGAGAACGCCCGCAGCTCAGACAGCGCGCGCCGCAGGTTCAGGCGGCTTCCGCGAAAAACTCGTATTTCGCTTTCGCATAGGCATAATCGAGCCAATGCGTCAGCGTCTCAAGATCGCTCGCATCGACCGTGGCGCCGCACCAGATGCGCAGGCCGGGCGGCGCATCGCGATAGGCGCTGATGTCGTAGGCGACGCCCTGCTCTTCGAGAAAGCTCACGATTTCCGCCGCGAACGCCGCATCGGCTTCACGCCCGCGCGCGACGATCAGGGGATCGACGATCTTGAGGCACATCGCCGTCGTCGATCGGATCGCCGGGTCACTGCTCGCGGTCTGCGGCACCGCCGATCACAC
>DAITNE010000477.1:0-1606 GCA_036834765.1 Methylocella sp. | reverse complement strand
GCTTCATGCCGCGCTTTGCGCCGTCCGGACATCTGCCTGATATATCGCGTCTTCTGAAGGCCGCGCACAAGGGCGATTTGCCCGAGCTCGAAATCAGGCGCGAGATCGCGCGCCAGCTCGACGGCTTCGTCGAACATTTTGGCGCGCCGCCCGATTTCGTCGACGGGCACCAGCATGCGCACGTCCTCGCGCCCATCCGCCGCTGGTTGTTCGACGAACTCGACGCGCGGGGCCTTACCGGGAAGATCTGGCTGCGCGACAGCTCCGATCGCGCCTCTCGCATTCTGCGGCGCAACACAGAGCTGAAGAAAGCCTTCGCCGTCTCCTGGCTCGGCAGGGGATTCGCGCGGGAGGCGGCTGCGCGCGGCTTTTCCACCAATGAGGGGTTTTCGGGCTTTTCGGGCTTTGACCCCTGCGCCGATTACGCCGTTGATTTCGCGACTTATCTCCGCGCACCGGGACGCCGGCATCTCATTATGTGTCATCCCGGCTATTGCGACGCCGAACTGGTTCTCATTGATCCGGTGACGCTGACGCGGGAAAGGGAGCTGAGTTTCCTCCTCTCGCCTGCCTTCGCCGAGACGCTTGAGCGCGCCTCGCTAAGACTGGCGCGGATGACGCCGCCAAGGATCGAGATCGCGGCGTGAGTTTTCGCGCCCGCCCCGCGGATGGCGTCGCCTTTGTGACAGGGGCGAGCTCCGGCATCGGCCGAGCGGTCGCGCTGCTGCTGGCGGAGCGCGGCTTCACCGTCGCCGCGAGCGCGCGCCGCGCGGCCGAGCTCGATGCGCTGGCGGTGCAAAATCCGCGCATTTTCGGTTTTCCAGGCGATGTCGCGGACGCCAAGAAAATGGCCGCGATCATCGCGGGCATCGAGGCCGCGCATGGGCCGATCGCGCTCGCTTTCCTCAACGCAGGCGTCTATTTCCCGGCCGAGCGCGACGGATTCGACACGGACGTCGCCTGGCGCACCTTCGAGGTCAATGTCGGCGGCGCTATCAACTGTCTCGGCCCTCTTCTCGCCGCGATGGCTTTACGCGCGCGGGGGCAGATCGCGATCACCTCATCGCTGGCGGGTTATGGCGGCATACCCGGCTCGCTCGCCTATGGCGCGAGCAAGGCGGCGCTGATCTACATGGCTGAGGTGCTGAAACTGACCTATGAGCCGGCCGGGCTCACCATACAGATCGTCAATCCGGGCTTCGTCGAGACACCGATGACGGCGCCGAATACGGATTTCGAGATGCCTTTTATTATGAGCGCCGAAGCGGCGGCGAAAATCATTTGCGACGGATTCGGAAAAGGCGGTTTTGAGATCGTCTTTCCGCGGCGGCTGGCTCTGGCGTTCAAAGCGGCGCGGCTGCTGCCCTATCCGCTCTTGTTTCCCCTGATGCGCCGCGTCACGCGGCGGGTGAGGCGGGATGTTTGAGGATTGACCCGACCATCGGCGACTCCCCCGATGGATTCAATCTCGACTTTTGCTTTGCCGCCACCTCCTTTTTGGGACCGCCAATGGGGATGTCCCGCTTGATGTTGAAAAGCGGAAATCGGCGGCGCTGGCATGAACGCTATGCGGCTTTCGCGGTTTGAGCAAGATGCTCGTTCGACG
>DAITNE010000476.1:0-1663 GCA_036834765.1 Methylocella sp. | reverse complement strand
CCTGCATCCCTGCGACCGCTTCGAACTCGGCCGCAACAGCTGGGCCGCCAGTCGTTCAAGCCGGCGTCTGCCCGCGATGGTGCATCAGGCGCCCGATGAAATGGCGGCGATCCTCGCTTTGATGCCGCAAAGTCAGGCGTAAGCGCCCCTCGCAGTAGCGCCACGGCCGGGCTTGACCCGGTCCATCCAAATCAGCAGCTTTCGCGACTGGATGCCTGGGTTAGCCCCCGGGCATGAGCGGCGGCGCCGTCGCCGCCCTTGAATTCATCCACTCTTCCCAATACTCATGTCCCCGTTGGACAAACCATGAAATTTCTCGATCAGGCCAGAGTTTTCATTCGATCAGGCGACGGCGGTGCCGGCTGCCTGTCGTTCCGGCGCGAGAAATTCATCGAATTCGGCGGCCCGGACGGCGGCGACGGCGGCCGCGGCGGCGATGTCGTCGTCGAATGCGTCGGCGGCCTCAACACGCTGATCGATTACCGCTATCAGCAGCATTTCAAGGCCAAAACCGGCACCCACGGCATGGGCCAGAACCGCTCGGGCGGCAAGGGCGCCGACGCGGTCCTCAAGGTTCCGGCCGGAACCCAAATCTTAGACGAGGACGAAGAAACGCTCATCGCGGACCTCACCGAAATTGGCCAGCGCGTCACCCTCGCGCGCGGCGGCAACGGCGGCTTCGGCAACGCCCATTTCAAGACGGCGACGAACCAGGCCCCGCGACGCGTCAATCCCGGCCAGGAGGGCGAGGAGCGCACGATTCTGTTGCGCCTGAAACTGATCGCCGACGCCGGGCTCATTGGCCTCCCCAACGCCGGCAAATCGACCTTCCTCGCCACCGTCAGCGCGGCGCGCCCGAAGATCGCCGATTATCCCTTCACGACGCTGCACCCGCAGCTCGGCGTCGTCGCCTGCGACGAGCGCGAATTCGTCCTCGCCGACATTCCCGGCCTCATCGAGGGCGCCCATGACGGCGTCGGCCTCGGCGACCGCTTTCTCGGCCATGTCGAGCGTTGCCGCGTCCTTTTGCATCTCGTCGATGCGAATACCGAGCACGCCGGCAAAGCCTATAAAACAGTGCGGCGCGAGCTCGAAGCCTATGGCCATGGCCTTGCGGACAAGCCTGAGATCGTCGCGCTGAGCAAGATCGACAGCGTCGACGACGCAACCTTGAAGCAACAGGCCCTGCGCCTGAGGCGCGCCGCCAAGCACACGCCGCTGCGCCTTTCGGCGGCGACGGGCGTCAATGTGCGCGAGGCGCCGCGCGCGATCCTCAAGGAGATCGACGCCGCCAACGCCAAGATCGAGACGCCGTCCCGCGCCGTCGAGTGGGCGCCATGAGCCAGCCTGCCGGGGCCGCGAAACGCCAGAGCCCGCTGCCCCGCCTCGACCAGTTCCGCCGCATCGTCATCAAGGTCGGTTCGTCCTTGCTCGTCGATCGCGCGGCGGGCGCCGTCAGGCGCGAATGGCTCGAAGCGCTCGCGCAGGATATCGCGGGCCTCCATCGCGCCGGCGCCGACGTGCTCGTCGTCTCCTCTGGCTCGATCGCGCTCGGGCGCACCGTGCTGGGCCTTCCCGATGGCGATCTGAAGCTCGACGACAGCCAGGCCGCCGCCGCCGTCGGGCAGATCGCGCTCGCCCGCATCTGGGCCGAAACGCTGGC
>DAITNE010000475.1:0-1671 GCA_036834765.1 Methylocella sp. | reverse complement strand
TCATCTCCAGGAACTGGCGCGCATAGGCCGACAGCGATTCGACGTAGCGCCGCTGCCCCTCGGCATAGATGGTGTCGAAGGCGAGCGAGGATTTGCCGGAGCCGGAGAGACCCGTGAACACGACGAGCTTGTCGCGCGGAATGGTGAGGTCGATATTCTTGAGATTATGCTCGCGCGCGCCGCGAATCACGATGGCGCGGCCCTCGAAAGCGGGCTTGGGCGGGTTGGCCAGGGCACCCACGGCCTTCGGCGCCGTGATCGTCGCTTCAGGCTTGGCCGCGCCGCGCCGAGGCTTCGGCGCAGCTTCAGCCTCAGGCTTGGGCAAAGGCTTAGGCGACGACTTGGGCGCGGCTCGTCCCCTCTTCAGGCCAGCGGCGGAGGGCTTTGATGTCTTCATGGATCCTTGACTGACCGAAGCGACTAAGAGCCGGGAAAAGAGCCGAGACAGGTCGCTCCCGCAAAGGGAGGTCCCGGGAGCCTGGCGCATGAATTATTTTTGCGGCTACGCCTAATTTAGATAGCTTGCTTCGATTTGCCATTGCATTTTGAGCGAATGTTGAAAAGGCGGTCGAAGGTGGGCGAGCTTGACCTTTGCCGGAAACGCCTCCGGCCGCGATAAAAAGAGGCCAAGCGCCGGCCCTTAAGGCGAGGAAAAACCCATGGTTGCGGTTCCGGCGGCCCCTGGCCTTCGCGCGCCTGCGAAGCCTTTTTACAAAATCCTCTACGTGCAGGTTCTGATCGGCATCGTCCTCGGCGCGCTGTTTGGCTGGCTACTGCCGGACTATGCGACCAGCGAATGGGTCAAGGCGCTGGGCGACGGCTTCGTCAAGCTGATCAAAATGCTGATCGCGCCGATCATTTTTTGCACGGTCGTTTCCGGCATCGCGCATATTTCGGACGCGCGAAAAGTCGGCCGCGTCGCGGTCAAGGCGCTGATTTATTTCGAGATCGTCTCGACCTTCGCGCTGGCTTTCGGCCTCTTGATGGGCAATGTCCTACGGCCCGGCGCAGGCTTTAGCGGTCACGGCGACGCCGCGGCCGTCGCGGGCTTCGAGAAGCAGGCCGCGGCGAAACACGCGGTGGATTTCGTTCTCGACATCATCCCGGACAGCGTCGTCGGCGCCTTCGCCAAGGGCGACATTCTCCAGGTGCTGCTGTTCGCCATTCTGTTCGGCTTCGCCCTGATGGCGCTCGGCGAGAGCGGCAAGACGGTGCTCTCCTTCATCGACGACGTCGCGCATGGTGTCTTCGGCGTCATTAATATCGTCATGAAAGTTGCGCCCCTTGGCGCTTTTGGCGCAATGGCTTTCACGGTCGGCAAATATGGTCCGCACGCGCTCGGCAATCTCGCCGGCCTCGTCGCAACCTTTTACGCGACGTCGGCGCTGTTCATCGTGCTTGTCCTCGGCACGATCGCGCGCATCGCCGGCTTCAACATCTTCAAATACCTCAATTACATCAAATCCGAGCTCTTAATCGTCCTTGGCACCAGTTCGTCCGAAAGCGCATTGCCGGCGCTGATGGAGAAGCTGGAGCGCCTCGGCTGCTCGAAGCCGGTCGTCGGCCTTGTCGTGCCGACCGGCTATTCGTTCAATCTCGACGGCACCAATATCTACATGACGCTGGCGACCCTGTTCATCGCGCAGGCGCTCGGCGTCGATCTCACCTTCA
>DAITNE010000474.1:0-1673 GCA_036834765.1 Methylocella sp. | reverse complement strand
GGAAACGCACGCGGCGGCGCGCGCGTCGCCGTGGCTCGCCACGAAGCGGCGGCAACGCGCCGTTTACAGAAAAGGACGCGCCGGCTGGCGCCAATAACAAGACAGGATATTAAAGATGGCAGCTGAAAGGCCACAAAATCTACAGGACACCTTTCTCAATTTCGTTCGCAAGAACAAGGTCCCCCTCACAATCTTCCTGGTCAATGGGGTGAAGCTCCAGGGCGTCGTCACATGGTTTGACAATTTTTGCGTATTATTGCGCCGGGACGGCCATTCGCAGCTGGTCTACAAGCACGCGATCTCGACCATTATGCCGGGCCAGCCGATCCAGATGTTCGAAGCCGGCGATGAGGGCGGGCTTCCATCGGCCTGACAATTTGGACGATTCTGGAACAGTCCCCATATTGGACTGGACGGCGTTTCCGCCGCCAATGACCGACGAAGATATGGGGAAGATGCGAATCGAAGCTCTGGCGAAGGACGCAAAGGCGACAGGATCGGCGAAGGGCGCGCGCACGCGGGCGCTAGTCGTCGGTCCTTATCACAACGAGAAATTGCAGCGGCCCGCGGCGAGGCCGCAGTCGGGGCGGGACGCGCGGCGATCGGCGCAAGCGCGCATCGACGAAGCGACCGGCCTCGCCGGCGCCATCGATCTCGAAATCGTCGGTGCGAAAATCGCTGCGCTCGCCAACATCCGTCCGGCGAGCTTCCTCGGCAAAGGCAAGGTCGAAGAGATCGCCGATCTCGTCCGCGCGGAGGAAATCGACCTCGTCATCATGGACTGCGCCCTGTCGCCGGTTCAGCAGCGTAACCTTGAAAAGTCGTTCTCCGCCAAGGTCATCGACAGGACGGGCCTCATTCTTGAAATTTTTGGGCGCAGGGCGCGAACCCGCGAAGGCGCGCATCAGGTCGAACTCGCCCATCTCGCCTATCAGAAATCCCGGCTCGTGCGCTCATGGACCCATCTTGAGCGCCAGCGCGGCGGCTTCGGCTTCCTTGGCGGCCCCGGCGAAACGCAAATCGAGACCGACCGCCGCCTGATCGAGGAGCGCATGACCAAGATCGAGCGCGAGCTCGACGGCGTTAAACGCACGCGCGGCCTGCACCGCAAGAGCCGCAGCGCCGTGCCGTTTCCGATCGTCGCGCTGGTCGGCTATACCAATGCGGGAAAATCGACGCTGTTCAATCGCCTGACGCGGGCCGAGGTTCTGGCCGCGGACATGCTGTTCGCCACGCTCGACCCGACGCTGCGTTCGGTCTCTTTGGCGCATGGCGGCGAGATCATCCTCTCCGACACCGTCGGCTTCATTTCGGAGCTGCCGACCATGCTCGTCTCCGCCTTCCGGGCGACGCTCGAAGAGGTGCTCGAGGCCGATCTCATCCTGCATGTTCGCGATATCGCGCATGAAGACGCCGAGGCGCAGCTTGCCGACGTCGAGGCGATCCTTGGCGATCTCGGCGTCGATCCCGGCGATCGCCGCCTGATGGAAGTCTGGAACAAGGCGGATCTGCTCGACGCAGACAGCCTCGCGGCGGCCGAAAACGCCGCCCGGCGGCGGACGGCGCTCGGCGGCGAGGATCGCCAACCGATCATCGTCTCGGCGCTGACGGGGCAGGGGCTATACGAGCTTCGCGACCAGATTGAATCGCGCCTTTCCGCCGGCCGGCTTCTG
>DAITNE010000473.1:0-1692 GCA_036834765.1 Methylocella sp. | reverse complement strand
ATGAATAAATCGCAGCAGATGCGATGGTCGCGACGCGGCGCCGATCTCCTGCTGCGGGTTCGTTGCGCCGTCTACAATGGCGCGTTCGGTTCCACCTATGGACAGAAATTCCAGCCCGCGAACGATTCATCCGCGACGATGGCGATCGCAGCCTGACCCCCAATCTTGAGGCAGTCCCCCGAGTGGGGGGGCCAAGCTCTACGGCGACATCCGCTCTGTCATCGAGACTGCTCGCCGCCGCTCCATCGGCGCCCTCGAAGCAATCCGTCTCACCGTCGCCGGAACGCCCCTCGCGTATGCAAAATGATGAAGCAGCGTGAGCAATTACTATTCGGTGAATTGCCAGACAACGCCGTAGGATCTCATTTGGAAGTGTCGATCTGTCCTATATGATAAGGTCACGCAATCTGCATGCGTCCAAAGGCCGAAAAATCCAAAATTCTCACGCCAAAGCGCCTAGGGACAGACGCTACAGTCGAAGCTTACCACGACTGCTCAGAAACCGTATCAGACGCAATAGTGGGCGCGAATTTACAACGCAGACAACTTCCGACGCGGGTCGTGGGCTATTGCATCAGCGCGATAAGCCCTTTGAGCAGCGCGGTCGGGCTCGGCGGGCAGCCTGAAATGTAAAGGTCAACCGGAATGACGGCGGAAACTCCGCCAAGACAGGCGTAGCTGCCGGAAAATAGACCGCCGTCGAGCGCGCAAACACCTGCGGCGACAACCCATTTTGGCGCGGGCGTCGCCTGATAGGTCCGCAGCAGCGCCTCGCTCATGTTTTTCGTCACAGGTCCCGTGACGAGGAGGACGTCGGCGTGGCGCGGCGAAGCCACGAAGCGCAGACCGAATCGCTCGAGATCGTAGAAGGCGTTGGAGAGCGCGTTGATTTCGAGTTCACAGCCATTGCACGAGCCGGCGTCGATCTCGCGGATGGCAAGGCTGCGGCCAAGCCTGGCGCGCCCGGCGTGATCGAGCTGCGCGGCGTAGGCCGCGAACTCGGCGTCGTCAGCGTCGGGCGCCGGGTCGGTGAGCGGGCCTTCGATAAGGCTCTTGAACAGGATCTTCCGCATTGGCGTCAGGCCTAAAGGTCATGCCCCGAGTAGGAGCAGTTGAAGGATTTGTTGCAGAGCGGAAAGTCGGCCACGATGTTGCCCTCGATGGCCGCTTCCAGCACGGGCCACTGGAACCAGGACGGATCGCGCAAATGGCAGGATTCGACGCGCGCCTCGGCGTCGATGCGGATAGAAGCCAGGATGTCGCCGCGAAAACCTTCGACAACAGCCATGCCCTCGCCCCGCCGGCCAGCCGTCACGGGCGTGCGTAGGGGCCCATCCGCGGGCAGGCGATCGAGGATTTGTTCCACAAGCGACAGGCTCTGCTCGACTTCGCGGATGCGAATCCACACTCTTGCGTTGACGTCGCCGTCCGCCAGCATGGGAACCTCGAAGCGCAGCGCATCATAGGGCGGATAGGGGAGATCGCGCCTCACATCGAAATCCCGGCCCGAGGCGCGGCCGACAAAGCCGCCGCAGCCATATTGGCGGGCGAGCGCCGGACGCACGACGCCGGCGCCCACGGTCCGGTCCTGCAGTGAAGCGGTGTCGTCGTAAAGCTCGACCAGCGGCGGGAAAGACCGGCGCGCGGCGCGGATCAGCTCTCGGATCAGCTCGGCGCCGCGCTGATCGAGAT
>DAITNE010000472.1:0-1693 GCA_036834765.1 Methylocella sp. | reverse complement strand
CGGTTCAGCGCAGCGAGAAAATCCTTCTCCACGTCGGCGAGTTTTTTCCCGGCGGCGAACGCCTCCTCGCCGAAGCGCGGGGCCAGCGGCCTCCCTAAGACGCCGTTTTGCAGATCGATCAATATGAGGGCGGTGGTGCGGGGATCGAGAGACAGCATTTGCGCCTTTCTTAACGAGGAGCTGCTACGCCAAATGCAGCAAGGGTGACGCGGACGCCGCGCGGTGATATGCGAGGATAGCCTCGCAAAATGGATAGTTGAGGATGTCCTCGCAAAAGTCAATGGCGGCCACGGCGCTCGAGCCCAAACGGCGGCGCGGCCAATTGCGCGTGGCGGCGATCATGGACGCCGGCGTCTCGACCTTTATCGAGAAAGGCTACGACGCCGCGACCATGACCGAGATCGCCGCGCGGTCCAGCACGGCGATCGGTTCGCTTTACCGGTTCTTCCCGACCAAAGAGGCGCTGGCGGAGGCGATTCTTGCCCGCTATCGCGACCATATGGAGGAGGCGCTGGATGAAATCGCCGCGCGCGCGCCGCAGCTTTCGCCGGTGTCGCTCGCCGACGCGCTGGTCGATTTCATGCTCGATGTGCGGCCCGAACGCGCCGCGGCGGTGGCGCTGGTCGATGCGCGCAGCGACGCCGCCGACAAGCGCATGATGCTGCGCCGCGCGGTTCGCGAGCGGCTTGCGACGATCCTCGCCGCCGCCTCAAAAAACTTGCCGCGGCGCGAGGCCGAGCGCGTCGCGGCGGTTCTGCTGCCGCTCCTCAAGATCGCATCTCAGCTCGCTCGGGAGAATCAAGATGAGGCCGCTTCACTGGTCGCGGAGGTGCGCGGACTGGTTCGCCTCTATCTCGCGCGTGCGTTGGGCAAGAGCGCCGGATGAGAACCCTGCGTTTCGCCGCGCTTCGGCCATGTTCCGCGATGAATGTGAGGCCCCAGATGCGAATGCGACTCATCCCGATTTGACGCGCGGCGGAGGAAAGGACCCAATGAAAGCGGTCCCGCTCGCGCTTGTCGTCGCGTTGTCGCTCTGGTCTCTGCCGGCGTGCCCCGCGCAAGACGCAGCGCAAGGATCGCCGCATGATACCGCAGCGCAGCCGCCGGCGCCAAAGCCCGGCGACGCTGGCGACGCGCTAAGCGGGCGCCGGCAGGAACTGCGCGGCATGGAGGATACGCTGCAGACCTCGCAGGCGCAGCGTGCGAAAATCGAGGCTGAAGTCGCCGCAATCCGCACCGACCGGGCAAAGCTCGAGGCGGCGCTGGTCGATCTCGCAAAGACGATTGACGATCGCGAGGGCAAGATCGCCGCGGCGGAAACGCGGCTCGATGAGCTGACGGGAAGCGAGGAGGCAATCCGGCATTCCCTCGACAGCCGCCGCGCGGTGATCGCCGAGATCCTCGCCGCCCTGCAGCGGATGGGCCGCAAGCCGCCTCCAGCCCTCCTGGTCGCGCCGGAAGACATGCTGGCCGCCATTCGCACGTCGATGATGCTGGGTTCGGTGCTGCCGGAAATGCGCGCGGACACCGAGGCGCTCGCCTCCGATCTCTCCGATCTTCTCGCCTTGCGCCGCTCGATCGCCGCCGAGCGCGATTCGCTTGCGGGCGACGTTGCCAAGCTTGGTCTCGACCGTCAGCGTCTCGCGGCTCTGATCGATGCCCGCCAGTCGGCGCTGGCCGCGGCCGAGCAGGC
>DAITNE010000471.1:0-1702 GCA_036834765.1 Methylocella sp. | reverse complement strand
CGACATTCTGCGCCAGGGTGACCCGGCCGTCCGTCGTCGCGGCCGCCTCAGCGCGCGATGCGGCCGAGACGGCGCCAAGACAGGCGGCGGCCCCAAGACAGGCTCCGAAAACCCCGCCGAAAAACCTCCCGTAAAGTCTCATTGACCAAGTTCCCATAAAATTGGCGCGATCGACGCTAATAGAATATTCTGACTGTAGTTCAACGATCTATCTATGGCGCCGTCGAGATCGGCGCTCCGCCAAAGCGCTTCGCGCAAGCAACCTTTTGTCATCTTGAATCAAGACATTTTCGTGTAAAGGCAAAACGGCGGCAAATTACAAGTTAGACAGGGCTGCAATCGAACGTCGGACGATCGCGACCTTATCTGAAAAGGGCGCCCCCGCCGACGGGCGCGGAGACAGGTGCAAATGGTTCGAAAGCATTTCGGAACGGACGGAATCAGGGGCGAGGCCAATTCGGTCATCACGCCCGAGCTGGCGATGAAGGTGGCGCAGGCGACCGGCGTCCTGTTTCAGCGCGGCGACCATCGCCATCGCGCTGTGATCGGCAAGGATACGCGTCTTTCGAGCTACATGATCGAATACGCCATGGTGGCGGGATTCGCGTCTGTCGGCATGGCCTCGCTCCTGCTCGGGCCGATGCCGACGCCCGCCGTCGCCATGCTCACCCCTTCGATGCGGGCGGATGTCGGCGTCATGATTTCGGCCTCGCACAATTCGTTTGAGGACAATGGGATCAAGCTGTTCGGACCCGACGGCTTCAAATTGTCGGATGAGGCCGAAGCCAACATCGACGCGATGCTCGACAAGGATTTCGCCCTGAAACTGTCAAAGCCCGCCGACCTCGGCCGCGCCATGCGAGTCGAGGGCGATCGCGCCCGCTACATCGAATTCGCCAAGCGGACCCTGGCGCGCCATCTCTCACTTGAGGGGCTGCGCATCGTCGTCGATTGCGCCAATGGCGCGGCCTACAAGGTCGCCCCTGAAGCTCTGTGGGAGCTGGGCGCCGAGGTTTTCTCGATCGGCGTCGAACCCGACGGCTTCAATATCAATCGCGGCGTCGGCTCGACCGCGCCGGATGCGCTCGCGAAGAAAGTCCGCGAGGTGCGCGCCGACATCGGCATCGCGCTCGACGGCGACGCCGATCGCGTGATGATCATGGACGAAATGGGCAAGCCCGTCGACGGCGACCAGTTGATGGCGGTGATCGCGCAGAGCTGGAAAGAGGACGGGCGGCTCGCGCAGCCCGGAATCGTCGCCACCGTGATGTCGAACCTCGGCCTCGAGCGCTATCTCGAAGGGATCGGCCTCACCCTCGCGCGCACGCCGGTCGGCGACCGCTATGTGCTCGAACACATGCGCCAGCATGGCTATAATCTCGGCGGCGAACAGTCCGGCCACGTGATCCTGTCCGACTACTGCACCACCGGCGACGGACTCGTCGCCGCCATGCAGGTGATGGCCGTCGTGAAGCGGCGCGGAAAACCGGTCAGCGAAGTCTGCCACGCTTTCGACCCCCTGCCGCAAATTCTGAAGAATGTGCGCTTCAAGGGCGGCAAGCCGCTGGAGCAGGCGGACGTCGCCAAGGCGATCGCGGCGGCCAAGGAAAAGCTGGGCAATGATGGGCGGCTGGTCATCCGCCCCTCCGGCACCGAGCCGGTCATCCGGGTGATGGCGGAAGGCGACGACGAGAAGCTGATC
>DAITNE010000470.1:0-1706 GCA_036834765.1 Methylocella sp. | reverse complement strand
GGGCCTCATCTTCAGCGCGAAGCGCGCGTTGGTGCCGCCGATGTCGCAAAGAACGACGGGAAAAGGGAAGTCCAAGCGGTCTCTCTTTTGCGCGGGGGCGGCTTCGAATCAGCGAAAACGGCGCCTTGGGAGCAGGGGGTCGCCGGCGAACGGCGAGTTCGCCCACGAGTTCTCTTGGCAAAGTCCCTTGGATAGCAGGCCGTTGAAGCCTAAAATGCGCAACGCTTATGTGACGAGGCCTTCGAGATGACGTTCCAATATCATTCGCCGTTCCCGCTCCGCAAGGATGAGACGCCTTTTCGCAAGCTCGATTGCGGTGGCGTCAGGCTCGAGACGTTTGGGTCGCGCGAATTTCTCGTCGTCGAACGCGAAGCGATCCGCGCGCTCAGCGAGGCGGCGATGACCGACATCAATCATCTGCTGCGCCCCGCCCATCTCGCCCAGCTCGCGAAAATTCTCGGCGATCCAGAGGCGAGCGCGAACGATAAATTCGTCGCCTTCGATCTTCTGAAGAACGCCAATATCGCCGCCGGCGGGGTGCTGCCGATGTGCCAGGACACCGGCACCGCGATCGTCATGGGCAAGAAAGGCCGGCTCGTCTTCACCGAGGGCGACGACGCCAGCGCCATCGCCGAGGGCATCCGCGACGCCTATGAGAGAAACAATCTGCGCTATTCGCAGCTCGCGCCGCTCAGCATGTTCGAGGAGGTCAACACCAGGACCAACCTGCCGGCGCAGATCGACATCTACGCCGAGGGCGAGGACGCCTACAAATTCCTGTTCATCGCCAAGGGCGGCGGCTCGGCCAACAAGACCTATCTGTTTCAGGGCACGCCCTGGCTTTTGACGCATGACCGCTTGATTGAGTTCCTGCGCGAGAAAATCCTGACGCTCGGGACAGCGGCCTGCCCGCCCTATCATCTTGCGATCGTCATCGGCGGCACGTCGGCCGAGCTCAATCTCAAGACCGTGAAGCTCGCCTCGACGCATTATCTCGACAATCTGCCGACGGAGGGCGGCGAGGGCGGCCACGCGTTCCGCGATCTTGGCATGGAGGCCGAGATTTTGCGCCTGACCCAGGTCTGCGGCGTCGGCGCGCAATTCGGCGGCAAATATTTCTGCCATGACGTGCGCGTCATCCGCCTGCCGCGCCACGGCGCCTCGCTGCCGATCGGGCTCGGGGTCTCGTGCTCCGCCGACCGCCAGGCTCTTGGCGAGATCAACCGGCATGGCGTCTTTCTGGAGGAGCTTGAGCATGATCCGGCGCGCTTCCTCCCCCCCATCGACGAGGCGACGCTCGGCGGCGCGGTGGTCAGGATCGATCTCAGGAAGCCGATGCCGGAAATCCTCGCCGAGCTGACCAAGCACCCGATCAGGACGCGCCTGTCGCTGTCAGGACCGATGATCGTCGCGCGCGACCTCGCCCACGCCAAGATCCGCGAGCGGCTGGAGGGCGGGGAGCCGATGCCGGATCATTTCATGAACCATCCGGTCTATTACGCCGGGCCGGCCAAGACCCCGGAGGGCTTCGCATCGGGTTCGTTCGGGCCGACGACGGCGGGGCGCATGGATTCCTATGTGCACCAGTTCCAGGCCGCCGGCGGCTCGATGGTGATGCTCGCCAAGGGCAACCGCTCGCCGCAGGTGCGCGACGCCTGCAAGAAGCACGGCGGCTTCTATCTCGGCTCGATCGGCGGCGCGGCGGC
>DAITNE010000469.1:0-1711 GCA_036834765.1 Methylocella sp. | reverse complement strand
GCCGAGCGGCTCGACGCCGCGGCGTCCGCAACCCTCTGGCGCGGTATCCGCGATGTCGCCCCGCTCGCGGAGCAACCCGAAAAAATCATCTGGAAGATCTCGGCGGCGCCCACCGCCGGGCCGCCGCTCGCCGCCACCATCGCCAAGGTCTATCAAAGCGAAGCCCTCTTCGACTGGTCGGGGGGCCTCGTCTGGCTCGCGTTCGAGCCGGATTGCGGCCCCGACGCCGGCGCGGAGCTGATCCGCGGCGCGATCGCCGTGCATGGCGGCGGCCATGCGACCCTTGTGCGCGCACCCGACGACATCCGCGCCGCCGCGCGCGTGTTCCAGCCGCAGCCGCCGGCGCTGAAGGCCCTATCGCAGCGCTTGAAGGCGGAGTTCGATCCGTTCGGCATTCTGGAGCCCGGACGGATGCAGGCGGAGGTTTAATATGCAGACGCATTTTTCGCCCGCCCAGCTCGCCGATCCCGGCCTCGCCGAATCCGAGGCGATCCTGCGCAAATGCGTGCATTGCGGCTTTTGCACAGCCACCTGTCCGACCTTCGTGCTGCTTGGCGACGAACTCGACAGTCCGCGCGGACGCATCTATCTCATCAAGGAGATGCTCGAAAACGGCCGCGCCGCCGACGCTGAGACGGTCACCCACATCGACCGCTGCCTCTCCTGCCTTTCCTGCATGACGACCTGCCCCTCCGGCGTCAATTACATGCATCTCGTCGACGAGGCGCGGGTCCACATCGAGAAAACCTACAGTCGCCCGTTCGGCGACCGCGCAGTGCGCATGCTGCTTGGCCTCGTGCTTCCCTTCCCATGGCGCTTCCGCATCGCGCTCCGCACCGCCGCGCTGGCGACGCCGCTGATACCTTTCCTGTCGAGATCCGGCCGCAGCGGGGAGCGCCTCGCCGCCATGCTGCGCCTCGCCCCTATCCGGCTGCCGTGGGGATCTTCTTTCAAGCCAGGAACAGTCCGACCCGAGGCGCGGCCCGTCGCGCGCGTGGCCCTCCTCGGCGGCTGCGCGCAAAAAGTGCTGCGGCCCTCGATCAACGACGCGGCGATCCGCCTCTTGACGCGTCTTGGCGTCGAAGTCGTGCTGCCAAGGAGCGAGGGCTGTTGCGGCGCGCTGGCGCATCATCTCGGCGAAGAGCGCGAAGCCCTGAAACAGGCGCGCCACGACATCGATGTCTGGACCGCCGAGATCGAGCGCGGCGGCCTCGACGCCATCATCATCACGGCGTCCGGCTGCGGCACGGTGATCAAGGATTACGGCTTCATGCTGCGCGGCGATCCCGCCTACGCCAAGAAGGCCGCGCGGGTCGCAGCGCTCGCCAAGGACATCACCGAATTTCTCGGGACTTTCGCGCCGCCCGAGCCGGTCAATAAGCCCGGCCTGACGCTCGCCTATCATTCCGCCTGCTCGATGCAGCACGGCCAGAAGATCACGGAGCTGCCCAAAGAGCTGCTGAAGCAGGCGGGCTTTACGGTGCGCGACGTGCCGGAAGGCCATCTTTGCTGCGGCTCGGCCGGCACCTACAATATCCTGCAGCCGGAGATCGCAACCGCGCTGCGCGACCGCAAAGTCGCCAACATCCTCAAAACCACGCCGGACGGCGTCGCCACCGGTAACATCGGCTGCATCACGCAGATTGCGCGCGGCCTCGACCTGCCCATCCTGCACACCGTCGAATGGCTCGATTACGCCTATGGCGGGCCG
>DAITNE010000468.1:0-1740 GCA_036834765.1 Methylocella sp. | reverse complement strand
AGGGCAAGGTCGTCACCACCTTCGTGTTCCGGGTGCGCAACGTGCCGGCCGCGCTCTACAAGGCGCTCGGCGGGTTCGCGACCAACGGCGTCAACATGACCAAGCTCGAGAGTTATATGGTCGAGGGGGAGTTCACGGCGACGCAGTTTTTGGCCGACGTCGACGGCCACCCCGACGAGCCGGCGCTCGCGCGCGCCCTCGAAGAGCTGGCCTATTTCTGCAAGGAGCTGAAGATTCTCGGCGTCTATCCGGCGCATCGGTTCAGGATCGAGACCCGGGCGCGCAACGGCGAGGGCTGACGTAAACGATCGCTCAGGCGGATGGATCAGATCGGCGCCGGCAGCGCGGTCAGCGGCAGCAGGCGGGAGTCCTCGATGGCCGCCGTGCGATGCCCGAGTCCCGCGAGATAAGCCCTGTCCGAGGCGAAGGCGATGAAGGCCTGCGCGGATTTCTGCCGCACCAGCATCGCCCGGTCCCAGCGCTCGCCCGCGGGGCCGATCAGGAAGGGGCCGCCCTCAGCGCGCCGCCGCTCGCCGTCAGAAAGGGCATCGTATGCGCGATGTAGCGGTCGTGGGCCTCGGCGCCGCTGATCGGCTGCGCTGGCGCCAGTTCGGGGCTCCCCGAATAATCGGCCACATCGCGCAGGCGCAGGAGGTTCAGCATGACGACCTCCCCGGCGATGCCGCGCCTAAGGAAGGCGACGCCCGCATCCTGCGTCGGTTCAAGGTAGGTCTTCATCGCTTCGATCAGTGGATCAGACTTCCCCGAATGGCTTTCGTGACGGCGTGGGCGCGGTTGACGGCCTGTAGCTTATGACGCGCGGAATCGAGATGCGCCCTGACGGCGGCGGTCGAGATGCGCATCGTTATCGCCGTATCCTCAACGGATTTTCCTTCGGCGGCCCATTCGAGCGCCTCTATCTCTCGCCCGGTGATGGCGTCGAGATCGACCGGCGTCTGCTCCCCATGCAATTCATAGGCGCGCTGATGCACATAATTCGCGACGATCGCCAGTTCCTTCTTAAGCTCTTGACGGCGGCTGCACCACTCGACATGGCTTTCATTGGAGGTGGCGATAAAGACCGCCCAGAGACCCTCTATCGGACCCCGAACCGGGAAGGTCAAACCGTGGCGGCCGACCCCCGCTTCCCTGGTCTCGCCAAAGCGCCGCACCTTCTCGTTCCCTAGCGGCAGATCAGCCCAATCAGCCGGGTGGACCGAGCGGGTGCCGATGCTCCCGACCCGGTCGATCAAAGCGTAGCACGCGGCGAGGTCAGGGTCCGCCCCGCGGGCGCGACCAGCCGTCGCAAGAAACGGATCCGCAAGGCTCCGCCCGCGAAACGAGGGACAAATATAAACGGTGCTGGCGAGAGCGAAATGCCGCCGGACATACTCCATGAAGCCGTCGAGCGTCTGATTGCTGAGGGCGGCTTCGAGTTGAAGCAGCGTCCGCACATCTACGTCGTCGAGACACGGCATGTCGGCCCCATTCTGATATTTTGCGCCCAAATATTAAACGACATCATGAGCCTGCGCCAGAGGGCTCAGCCGACCAGCGCCCGACAGTTTGGCGAGCCGGAAAATCGCGATCTCATTCGGGCTCGCATAATTTAGGCGCCGTCATCGGCAGCGTTCCATTAGGTCTCAGCGGATGGGCGCCCGCGCGAGCGTCGAGCTTCGGCGCAGCGAGCGACGCAAGGCAGAAGTCAACCATCTGATCCAGCGTCGGCTCCGGATCTTC
>DAITNE010000467.1:0-1747 GCA_036834765.1 Methylocella sp. | reverse complement strand
CTCGGCGACGATCGCCGGGCCGTCCACCCGCGCGTGAACCGGCAGAACCGTCGCCGCCCCCGCCTGCCCCTCCAAGCCGCTGAGGATGGCGCCGAGAGCCTCCGGCCGATGAATGAGGATGAACGCGCCGCCCGGCCGCGCGAGCGCGAGGCACGCGGCGATCCACGCCGCGATCCACGCTTCGTAATGCGCCCCTTCTCCATCGTCGGGCGCGACATGCGCGCGGCGCCTGTCGACGTCCGGGGATGAGCGCGCGCGGCGCGGATCGAAGAAAGGCGGATTGGAGATGACGAGCCCGGCGCTCCCGTCAATGAGGCCGACGGCGCGGCGGCGCGGCGGCTCCAACGCGTCGGCCTCGAAAACCTCGCCCCGCTCCGTCATATTGTTAAGCACAAGATTATCCCGCGCCAACGCCGCTGTGGCCGGATCGATCTCGATTAGGCCAATACGCGCCTTCGGCCGGAGCGCGGCCAGAGCAAGGCCCGCGGCGCCGACGCCGGCGCCGACATCAAGCGCCAGATCTTCGAAATCGAGCGGCGCGGCGGCGGCGAGCAGCAGGGCGTCGGTGCCGGCGCGATGGCCGCGGCCGGGCTGGCGCAGGCGAAGACGCCCGCCCAGAAAAGCGTCCGCGACGGGACCGACCGGGTCCGCCTGCGCGTCAACCATCGCGCAGCTCCTCGGCGAGGCCCGCTTCCGCCAAGGCCGCGCGCGCTTCTTTGGCATCCTCCTCCGCCACGAGCACGCGGCGCGGCAGAAAGCCGAGCGAACCCTCCATGGCGCTCATGTGCTGGTCGGCGATGAAGAAATCGACGCCGGCTTCGCCGAGGATCGCCTCGACCCGCGAAATCAGCACAAGGTCGTTGGTGCGAAGCAGCTCGATCAAATCGGCCCCTTTTGGATCGAATCGGCCCCATGAACGTAAGAGACGCGCTATGCTGTCGCACGGCGCAAAAGGGCCGGCAAGACCGCCGGCGCGACGCGCCTCAGTTGAAAATCGCGCGGCGGCCTTCTAATAAGGCGTGCGTTGGTCCGCGGAGCATTGGATTTGGGCGTTGTCATTCCCCTGGAAGATAGAACGGACGAGCCCGGCATCGAGGCGCTGGTCGCTCTGGTCAGCACGGATATGGAGCGCGTCAACCAGACGATCCTCGGTCGCTCGGCCTCCGACGTCTCGATGATTCCCGAGGTCGCCAACCATCTGATCTCATCCGGCGGCAAGCGGCTGCGTCCCATGCTGACCCTCGCGACCGCCGGGTTATGCGGCTATCGCGGCGCCGGCCACATCAAGCTCGCCGCCGCCGTCGAGTTCATGCATACGGCGACGTTGCTGCACGACGACGTCGTCGACGAAAGCGACATGCGGCGCGGCAAGCTCGCGGCGCGGATGCTCTGGGGCAATGAAGCGAGCGTCCTCGTCGGCGATTTTCTGCTCGGCCAGGCCTTCAAGATGATGGTCGAGGTCGGCTCCCTGCCCTGTCTCGAGGTTTTGTCCTCCGCCGCCGCCGTGATCGCGGAGGGCGAAGTCATGCAACTCTCCGCGGCGAAGGACACCGAGACCAGCGAGGATGATTATCTCGCCGTGATCCGCGCCAAGACCGCGGCCCTTTTCGGGGCGGCGTCCGAAGTAGGGCCTCTACTCGCCGCGCGGCCAAAAGCCGAAATCGCCGCCTGCCGGGGCTATGGCCTCAATCTCGGCATCGCCTTCCAGCTGATCGACGACGCGCTCGATTACGGCGGAACCTCGGCC
>DAITNE010000466.1:0-1763 GCA_036834765.1 Methylocella sp. | reverse complement strand
GAGCAGCCCCGCGAGGGCGCTGGCGAGCTCCTCGTCGGCGGCGGCGAGGGTCACGGCGGTCGGGAGTCCGCGTGCGACATCCTGCGCAAAACTCGGGCCGGACAAGACCGCCGGCGGATGATCGGGGAGCGCTTCGGACACGACCTCGCTGAGGAACCGTCCGGTTCCATGTTCGATGCCCTTGGCGCAGACGATGACCGGCGCGCCGGCGGCGGAGATCAGCGGCGCGAGGTTTGCCAGCACCGCCCGCAGCGCCTGCGCGGGAACGACGGCGAGGAAGACGTCCGCGTCCGCCGCGGCGGCGAGATCGGCGGTCGGCGCGACGTTGGAGAGCAGCGGCACGCCGGGAAGGCGGCGCGCATTGACGCCCGTCGCCGCCATCTCGGCGACATGGGCGCTGTCGCGCGCATAGAGCGTCACCGCCGTTTCGGGCCGCCGCGCGCGGCGAGATTGGCGAGGGCCGTGCCCCAGGCGCCGGCGCCGAGAACCGTTATCTTGAGTGCGGCCTCCCGCGCCATCGCCTGTTTCCCCGCAAGTCCTTCCCCGCCCGCGCAGGAACGCTTATCACACGAAATCGAATCGGCTTTTGTTAGGCTGGCGGGCCAGCCGAGCTTGAGGCGCCGCAGGCAAAAAAGCTAAGGATTTTCGTGGTCGAGAAGCACCAATCGCGCCAGTCTCCCAAGCCGCGCGCGCATGAACCGGCGGGCGGCGCGCCGCCGCACCGCCTCCCGGTTCGCGTCTATTACGAGGACACGGATTTTTCCGGCGTCGTCTATCACGCCTCCTACCTCCGTTTCCTCGAACGCGGGCGCACCGAATTTTTGCGCGCGCATGGCGTCGAGCATCGGGCGATTTTTGAGAGCGGCGCGCCGTTTCATTTCGTCGTCTTCAACATGACGGTCGATTTCCGAAGGCCAGCCCTGATGGATGATCTCCTAACCGTGGAGACGCGAATCGCGGCGATAGGCGGCGCCTCGATCGAAATGGCGCAGGCGATCTTGCGGGGGGATGAGATTCTCGTGGCCGCGCGCGTGAAAATCGCCGTGGTCGCGGCCGGCAAGGCGATCCGGATCCCGGCGCCGCTCGCAGCAAAGCTGAAGGCTAGTCCGGAATAAGGGGGCGTGTCTGCCGCGCGTAACCGGATCTTAACCTCGCTGACGGCTAAACTTTCGCGTGACAAGGCGAAGGCGGGCGCGCGGCCATTCGCCCCCGGCCGATCGCCAACCGCCCGAGCGGACATCAGGGGATTGCGTTTCAAAGCCGCAGAAATGACCGATTTTCGCGGCAAGAAGAGCTGGCATTTGACGCATGGGGCGTTTGAAGCACTGGGCGTTTGAAGCTTTAAGAGCGTTGCGCGGCGACAGACCGGCCCTTCGCCGACATACGCCAGCCGAGAGGACGAACAGATGAATCCTGCGGATATCGCGGCCACGGGCGTGGCGGCCACCAGCTTTGCCTCAGGGAGCGAAATCTCTCTCTTCGACATGTTCTGGTCTGCGCATATCGTCGTCAAGATCGTGATGCTGGGCCTGCTCGCCGCATCGGTCTGGTGCTGGGCGATCATCATCAATAAGGCCCTTCTTTTGCGCCGGACGCAGCGCGCGATGGCGCAGTTCGAGGAAGTGTTCTGGTCCGGCGCCTCGCTTGACGAGCTTTACGCGACCCTCTCCGCGCAGCCGACGACCGGCATGGCGACCCTCTTCGTCGCGGCCATGCGGGAGTGGCGCCGCTCGGTGCAGGGCGTCGCGTCGTCTTTCATGGGC
>DAITNE010000465.1:0-1776 GCA_036834765.1 Methylocella sp. | reverse complement strand
GCTCAGCGACCAGATGTGGCTCTGGTCGCGCGGCTTCGAGGGCGGGGGGCCTTACCTCGACCTGCTGCGCCGCCTCGCCCATTGGCTGATGAAGGAGCCTGAACTCGAGGAGGAGGCCCTGCGCGCGAACGTGCGCGGCCAGAAGATCGAAATCGAACGCCAGAGCCTGCTCGCTGAGGTCCCGCCGGTGAAGGTGACCGCGCCCTCGGGCAAGGAGACGAGCGTGACGCTCAGCCCCGCCGAGCCCGGACTTTGGCGCGCCAGCGTCGACGCCGGGGAGCTTGGCCTCTATCGCCTCGGCGATGGAACGCTGTCGGTGCTCGCCAATGTCGGGCCCGAAAACCCGCGCGAATTCCAGGATGTCGTTTCCACCACGGAGCGCCTCCGCCCGCTCGCCGAGGCGACCGGCGGCACGGTGCGGCGGATCGGGAATGGCCCCAATGGCGATATCTCGCTGCCGCGCGTGGTGGCCATGCGCGAAAGCCCGGTCTATGGCGGCTCGGACTATGCCGCGATCAGGCGCAATGGCGCGAGCGAAGTCAAGGGCGTCGGCGTCACGCCGCTGGCGATTGGCCTGTTGGGGCTGCTCGCCCTGCTCGGAAGCGTGGTTGCGGGCTGGCTCTACGAGGGACGCGGGGGAAAAAAGGCCGTCCGCGAAGGCGACCTGAGGCACCGGGATTTTCCCGCCGCTCAGGCGGAATGCCGCCGCGAATAACGCTCTGTCAGCCTCGGGGCGATGAACCACGACAGCGGAGCCGAGACGACGAAGCTGGCGACGATCACCGCTGGGATAAGCCGGCCTGCGTGGACGGCCAAGCCCGGAATCGCAAGCACTGTCACAAGGCCAACGCCGAACACGATGGCGTTGACCATCAGCAAGACGAGAACCGCGATCTGGAATCGAATCGGCATAACGGATCCCTTTCAGTTCGCGCGATTGTCCCTTGAAAATCCATGTCGGATTTGAAAGTTCCGAATGCTCCAGGCAAGGCTTCTGAAGGGCGCCTACCGCGCGCGTACGCGCCGCACGCGCCCGTTCGCGGCCGCCAGCGCGCCCTTGGCGAGTTCGCAGTAAAGCAGGCGCTCCGGATCAACGGGCCCGATAAAATCAAGCTTGCCGGGCGGAACCCGCTGAAAGCCCATTCGCTCGTAATAGGGAAGATCGCCGACGAGCAGCACGAGGCCATGGCCGGCGGCTTTGGCGGCGTCGAGCGATTTCTGCACCAAAGCCTCGCCGATGCCGCCCGAGCGGAAGGCCGGATCGACGGTGAGCGGCCCGAGCAGCAGCGCCGGCGCCTCGCCGCAGCGGATCGCCGTCATCGTGTTCGCGCCGACGAGGAGGGTGCCGACGCGCGCGACGAAGGAGAGGGCGTAGACGGGCTCCGCGCCCTCGCGCAGGCGATAGGCGGACCGGGCGAAACGGCCGGGCCCGAAAGCGCGTTCTTCGAGCCGCTCGATCGCCGGAAGATCGGCCGGCGTCTGGGCGCTGAGGATGAGGGAGAGGTCTGCCATCGGCGGAGGAAAGCGGCGAGCCTTGGCGATGAGCGGGAGCCTGATCGCAGGCGGTTAGCCTAAACGAAGCGGCGCCGCAAGGGAATACGACGGGGACGTGGATTGCAGGTTCGAAATGAAGGGGTGCGCCGCCCCGCGCGTCGGAAAAAGGAGCTGTGCATCTGGCAATCTTGATGAGGCCAATTTAGATTAGTTCTAATCCTGAGGCGCGAGGTTTCTGCGTGAAGCGTTTTTCCGAGCTTTCCGAACGCGAAATTCTGTCCG
>DAITNE010000464.1:0-1787 GCA_036834765.1 Methylocella sp. | reverse complement strand
GACGCGGCGCGCGGCGCGTCCAATCTCTCCTCCGCCATCCGGGTTTTCATCCTCCAATGCGCGCTTGCGCAGGATTCCGCCGAACGCTAAATGGCGGACGCCCGGATCGCCGCGCTGCAAAATGTGCCTCAGTCGGCCGGATTCGGCGGTTTTTGCGCGGCAGCTTCGGTTTTTTCCTTGCTAAGCCGCTCCGTTTCCCGGCGCCGCTCCGACAGCAGGCGCTGATAGAAAAACGCCCGCTCATGAATGTCGAATTCATAGGATTCGATGCGCGCGCTTTCCCGCGCGATCGCGCGGGCGGCGAGCGCGTTTGCGAGCGTCGCGGCGTCGATCCGAAGCGAAGGGCTGGAAAGAGGTCCCTCGAATAGCAGCGCGATCTGCGGCGCGGGCCCGCTGAAATCCTTTGGCGCCGGATTAAGAAGGAGGCTCACGCGCTGGGTGAGGATCGCCCGGCGAAGATCGTACGACGCGGAGAGAGCGGCGTCAGGCTTCTCCGGCGCCGTCGCCGGCGACAGGTGCAGCACGCCTGCGGCGACGGCGATATCGAATGCGCCGCTTTTTATCTTGAAATCGGCGCGCTTGAGTTCGCTTGCGAGGGCCGCGGCGACATCGTCGGCGCCGAGCTTGTGGCCATCTTGATCGAATGCCGCGAAGACCCGCGCAACCGCCGCGGGATCGGCGCGCGGAATCGTCAGATCGGAAATGAGCGCGCGGCCCGAACCGGCGAGGCTGGCGACGCCCGCGTCCGCGCTTTTGCCCGTGCCTGCGAGGTCGAGGGCACCGCTCATCCGGCCGCGCGCGGCGGGACCGTCGAGCGCCATGTCGGCGAAGTCGAGGTGGCCTTCGATCGAAACGTCGCCCGCGCGGCGCAACTTGATTTCGCCGGCGAGCCTGCCGCCCCCGACATCGCAGCTCAGGTCCTGCAGGTCCATGAGCCCGGGCCCGGTCAAGAGGGTGGCGCGTGCGTCTTTTACGGAAGCGCCGCGCGGAAATATCGGCGAGGCGAGCGCCATATCCTTGACGGTGAGGGCGATGCTGGCGTTCGGGAGGTCGAAGGCGGCCGGCGCGAAGGCGAGGCTCGACCAGAGCGAACCGGCTGTGACCGGCTCTGGCGCGCCGAGCACGAGCCCGAACAGCGTAAGCGCGGGCAGCTGGTCGAGGGCAATCGATCCGGTCAGCCGGTTTGGCGCCTGCCTCCCGAAATCGAGGGCGCCGGTGAGGGAAATCCCCGCGACGTCGGCCTTGAGATTGGTCAAGCCGAATTCGGTTTTGGTCCAGGCGAGTTCGCCGGCGGCCGCTGTCGGCAATCTGGCGGCGAAATCGGGAAAGGCGAGTCCTATTGTGCGCAGCATGGGCGCCGCATCCGGACTTGAAAAGCGAAAGACGCCTTTCGCCGCGGGCTGTGTTAAATCAGTTACCACCTCGCCCTGAAACGTCAGGCTGGCCGGACCGAGGGTGGCCTTGATCGCCGTCTGCGCCGCGCCGCCCAGAGGCCCATACGCTTTGACCTCAACTTGCGCCGCTCCGGGCGCCGCCCCTGGCGCCGGCCCTAGCCCGAGAAGGCGCAGCAGCGGCAGGCTGTCTTTCGCTTGCGCGAGTGCTGAAATCGTCACGGCGCCGGCCTGCTTCGCATCCTCTTTGACCGCGGCTTCGACGCTGGTCCCGCCGATGGTTCCCCGCGCGGCGAGCGCCGTAATGGCGAAGGCGGAGTCCTTTTCCGCCGCGTCTGCGCTGAGGCTGAGATCGATCGGCGTCAGGAAGTCGGCGCGCGTGCGCAGGAGCTCCGC
>DAITNE010000463.1:0-1787 GCA_036834765.1 Methylocella sp. | reverse complement strand
GCCGAAAGCTCCGCGCAAATATACGGTGAAAGCCAAGAACGCGCAGGAAGCGCACGAAGCGATCCGCCCGACCGATCTTGCCCGGCTGCCGAAGCGGGTCAGCCGCGCGCTGGAGCCGGACCAGGCGAAGCTCTACGAGCTGATCTGGACCCGCACCATCGCGAGCCAGATGGAATCGGCCGAACTTGAGCGCACCACCGTCGACATTCTGGCCGAAGCCGGCGACCGCAAGCTCGATCTGCGCGCGACCGGGCAAGTCATCCGGTTCGACGGCTTCCTGAAGCTCTATCAGGAAGGCCGCGACGACGAGGAGGACGAGGACGGCGGCCGACTGCCCTTTATGGCGAAGGACGAGCGGCTGGAGAAAGAGCGCATCGACTCCGCCCAGCATTTCACCGAGCCGCCGCCGCGCTTCACCGAGGCGACGTTGGTGAAGCGCATGGAGGAGCTCGGCATCGGCCGCCCCTCGACCTACGCCTCGACCTTGGCGGTCCTGCGCGAACGCGATTATGTGCGACTCGACAAGAAACGGCTCTATCCCGAGGACAAAGGCCGTCTCGTGACCGCCTTTCTGGAGAGCTTTTTCACCCGCTACGTCGAATATGACTTCACCGCCGATCTTGAGGAAAAGCTCGACCGCATCTCGAATCATGAGATCGACTGGAAGCAGGTCCTGCGCGATTTCTGGCTGGATTTTTCCGCGGCGCTCGACGGCACCAAGGATCTGCGCACGACGCAGGTGCTGGACGCCCTGAACGACATCCTCGCGCCGCATATCTTTCCGCCGAAACCCGATGGATCGAACCCTCGCGCCTGCCCGTCCTGCGGCGACGGCCAGCTCTCGCTGAAGCTCGGAAAGTTCGGCGCTTTCGTTGGCTGCTCCAATTACCCGGAGTGCAAGTTCACGCGAACGCTCGTCACTGCCAATGGCGAAGGCGCGGAGACGGCTCCCGGCGAGCGGCCCGGCGCCAGGGTGCTTGGCGTCGATCCGCAGACCGACGACGAGATCACGCTGCGCGACGGGCGCTTCGGCGCCTATGTGCAGCAGGGCGAGGGCGAGAAGCCGAAGCGCTCCTCCCTGCCGAAGACGATTCCCGCCGCGGATCTGACGCTCGATCAGGCGATCGCGCTGCTCTCGTTGCCGCGCGAGGTTGCGAAGCACCCCGAGACGAAAGAGCCGATCCTGGCGGCGATCGGCCGCTATGGCCCCTACGTCCAGCACGGCAAGACCTATGCGAATATCGGCAAGGACGACGATATCCTTGGCATCGGCGCCAACCGCGCGATCGACCTCATCGTCGCCAAGGAGAGCGGCCTCTCGGGGCGGCGATTCGGCGATTCGGCGAGCGCGCCAGCCCGCTCGCTCGGCGAGCATCCGTCCGGCGGCCCGGTGACGCTCCGGGCCGGCCGCTACGGTCCCTACGTCAATCACGGCAAGGTCAACGCAACCTTGCCGAAGGACGCCGATCCCACCACATTAAACCTCGAAGGGGCGTTGGCCCTGCTGGCGGCGAAAGCCGCGGGCGGCGGCGGCTCTGCGCAGGGGCGCCTGCTCGGCGAGCATCCGTCAGGCGGATCCATTACAGTGCGGGCCGGGCGTTTCGGCGCCTATGTCAACCACGGCAAGAACAATGCGACGCTGAAAGCGAACGCCTCTCCGGAAGCCATTACGCTCGAAGAGGCGATCCGCCTGATCGAGGACAAGGAGGCCGCCGGCGGCGCGAGAAAGAAAGCCTCCGCGCCGAAAAAGAGCGCGCGGAAGGCCTCAGCGCCCAAGGCCTCCGGCT
>DAITNE010000462.1:0-1798 GCA_036834765.1 Methylocella sp. | reverse complement strand
CAGCCTCGCCAGCCTCTCGCTCTTCGCCATCATCTTCGTGTGGACGCCGCCGCATTTCTGGGCGCTCGCCCTCGTCAAGGCGGATGATTTCGCGCGCGCCGGCATTCCGATGCTGCCGAACGTCAAGGGCGCAGATCGCACGCGGCGCGACATGCTCCTTTACGCAATGGTTCTCGCCCCGCTTGGCCTTGCGCCCTGGCTCTTGGGATTCGCCTCGCCCGTCTATGGCGTCCTGGCGTTCGCCCTCGGCGCGCTGTTCCTCTTCCATGCGGCCCGCGTTTATCTCGTTCGCGATGGCGAGCAGGCCAACCGTTTCGCCATGCGGATGTTTGGATTTTCGATCCTTTATCTCTCCCTGCTGTTCGCCGAGATCGTCGGCGAGCGCGTGCTGGCCCTCGCGCTGCCCGCAATGTCCATGTCATGGTGAGGCCTTTGCCGATCGACAAAAAGCCAGAAGGCATCCGGCTAACGACGGCGCAGGAGAAGAGCCGGCGCCAGCGTAATCTGGCGATTGGCCTTGCGATCGGATTGTTCGTCCTGCTCGTTTATGTCGTGACGATCGTCAAGCTCGGGCCCGCCGTGCTCGATCGTCCGCTTTGAGGCCGGCATGACCGCTCCGCCCGACCAGCCTCGCGTCCAGAACGCCCGTCGCGGCGCCCTTATCGCCGCGATCGCCGCGGGCGCCAGCCTCGCCATGCTGGCGCTCTCCTTCGCGGCCGTCCCGCTCTACCGGCTGTTTTGCGCCTCGACCGGCTATGGCGGGACGACGCAGGTCGCCGAGGCGGCCCCAACGCATCAGGGCCAACGCGATCTCGTCGTGCGCTTCGACGCCAATGTCGCGCCGGGGCTCGACTGGACCTTCGAGCCTGAAACGGCGCAAATCACGTTGCGGACCGGCACGACCGCAACGGTTTTCTTCAAGGTCGCCAATCGCTCCAATCGCGCCGTCTCCGCGCAGGCGATGTACAATGTCGGTCCCGACAGCGCCGGCGCCTATTTCGACAAGATCAGCTGTTTTTGCTTCAGCGAGCAGAAACTCGACGCGCATGAGACGGCGGAGCTGCCGGTCGTGTTCTACCTTGATCCGGCTCTCGAGCAGGACAGCGGCCTCAAGGACGTCGACGCGGTGACCCTGTCCTACACGTTTTTTGCGTCAAAACCGTCGGGGCCGAATTCGCAACCCCTTGCGGTCGGCGATGGAAAACCGGGGGCGGGAAAACCGCTCTAGCGCGGAGAATTCGAGCGGGGCGGAGAAAATCGGCCGCGGCGCCCCGGCGGTCAGTTGAGAAAGCACGTTACGGGCGGTTATAATTCCTTTGGGCTCGTTTGAGCCTTCGGACGGAAAGAAGGTCGGATCTGATGTCGGATGTCCACGCGAAACCCCACCACGATTATCACCTCGTCGATCCAAGTCCGTGGCCCGCATTGGCGGCGATCGCAGCATTCGGCATGGCGGTCGGCGGCATCCTTTGGTTCAAGCACATCTCCATCGGCAGCTTCAAACCGGACGGGCTCGTCTTCGGCGCCGCCGTCGTCGCGCTTCTTTTCGTGGCGGCGTTCTGGTGGGTCGACGTCATAAAGGAATCGACCAGCGGCTACCACACGCGCGTCGTGCAGATCGGCCTTCGCTATGGCATGATCCTGTTCATCGCGTCCGAAGTGATGTTCTTCGTCGCCTGGTTCTGGGCCTTCTTCAACTCCGCGCTGTTCCCCGGCGATCCCGTCCACGCCACCCGCGAGGTACTGTTCGGCGGCGTGTGGCCGCCCAAGGGCATCGAGACCTTCGATCCCTGGCATC
>DAITNE010000461.1:0-1816 GCA_036834765.1 Methylocella sp. | reverse complement strand
CCATCCCGCTCAAAATTCCTGGAATCGATCGAGTTCATGGTTTTGGACTGGTTTCGCCACATTTTCCCAGCGCGAATTTCTAGCGCCAACCGGTGTCAGCTTCGTTCGATAATGCTCTAAAATGTCCAAAGTCAGAACGTTCCGTCGAAATCGTCGCGCCAGGCGAGAATGCGATAGGGCTCTGTGTCCTTGTCGATGAAAAGGATGACCGCCTCGGCGGCGACTCGGCGGCCGCCCTTGAATGAAATCGTCAGATTGACCCGCGTCGCCTTGCGCGGCTCAAACGAGACGCTGTCTTTGGCCTGGCCAAGCAGCGACAGGATCGATTTTGGATCCGCCGCCGCGCGTCCGTCGAGGACGGCCTTCGCAATATCGGGATCGATGTGCGGCAGCGACTCGATGACCTCGGGCGGCGCCGCGATTGCGTCGATCTGCGGCAACCCGTTGTAAATTGTGACAAAAGGCATCGCTTTTTCGACGAGGGCAGGCGGGATGCCGAGAACGAACCGCAGTTCGGCGACGTTCTGGAACGGCGACTGCCGCGGCCCGTATTTCAGGCCCGCATCCTTGTAGGCGTCGAGTTCCTTGTTCTGGGTCGTTCCCTCGTTTGGCTTGCGCCATCCGATGACCCGGTCCGCGTAAAGGGCGGCGTCGTCGGACTTGGCGCCGAGCGTCGTGAACAATCCCGCGAGCAATTCTTTCGGCGCGGCGTTGAGATCGATGCGGGCGCCTTCCGAGCGAAAGCGCACGGCGACGTCGCCCCCGCCCATCTGAAACTGTAACTCGCCCACGCTGCGCGGGTCGTCGTCCGACCTGTCGAACAGGCGAAGCGCCGTAAGCTCCAGCCCCGCCGAAATCAGCGCGTCCGCCTGCAGCCTGTCGCTGGAGAGGCGCGCCGCGACTGCGCTATTGCTGGCGTAAAGCGCAAAGGCCGACGCGAGCGCGGCCAGCGCCATGAGAATCCACAGGACCGCGACGATGATGAAGCCGCGCTCGGCGAACTCGCCGCGCTGTTTTCGAGCGGCGCCTGGACCAACCGGCTGCTGAGCGGGCTTCATCACAAGACCCCCTTGGGGGCAGCCTGATCGGCGCCGGGCGCGGGCTCCGGCGCGCTCTTCTCTTTATTTTCGAGACACTCGGAGGTCGCGGACTTCAAGGCGCAGGCACCCGGCGCGGTGATGTGGACGAGGGTTGCGGTCGAGATCGCGAGGATTTGATCCGAATTCGCGTTGCGCAAGGTGATGCGAACGGCGCTCGGCAAGACCGTCTGGTCGCTCCAGCTGTCGGTCCACACGCGATCGTGTCCGGCGAAGTCGAAGGACACATGCAAAGGCGCCCGCAGGAGCAGGCTCGCATCCGAAAATTCAAAGTCGTCGGCGCCGGCGCTGGCGCCGTTTTCCGGTGAAAATGGAACCCGCGAGCGCACCAGTCCGCCTGCGTCGGCGCTATCCGCGAAGCGGACGATTTCAAGACCGGTCGGCGCGGGTCCCTTCGAGGGCCGCGGCCCTAGCGGCGATCTGACGAAGGTGACCGCCGAGGCGGAGCCGTAGAACAACGGCCGCTGCTGGCCGATCGGCGCGACGAACTCGGCGGCGGCGAGATCGGAGGTCAAGCGATCGAGCGCGAGACTGGCGAGGTCGGCGGTCTGGAGGCGGGTGAAACCGGCTCTCCAGTTCGGGATCCACTGCGCGGTGATGGCCGAGAGAATCGACAAAATGAGGCCGGTCAAGGCGACCGCGATCAGCGTTTCGAAAAGCGTAAAGCCGTCCCGCGGCAGGGCGCCCCGCACGAGATCGTGCGGCATCGAAAAATGGCG
>DAITNE010000460.1:0-1839 GCA_036834765.1 Methylocella sp. | reverse complement strand
ATGATTCTATCGTATGTCGCTGTCGTCCATTAAGTCCGACGGGCTGCTAGAGCGGGATGAGGAAAAGCGGCAGCCGGTTTTCCGCCCGCATCCCGCTTTTATCGGCTGGGATCGATCACGTTCAGGATTTCCGATTGATTCAATCCAAAGCCATCGCAATCTAAGCCGCGGGAAGACATTTTCAGACTCGTTCGGCGTCTCGACCAGGAGGTTGCAGCAGATGGTTCCGCCTCCCCTCAACCGGCGGCAGCTTCTGGACGCCAGCGACCTCGCCGGTTACGCCATTGTCATCGGACTGAAAAATGCCCCAGGCCAGCGGCCGGCCTTGGCCAGACTGAGGTTTGTCAGCCTGCTGAAACGGCCTTTGCGCCGGCCATGGCTCTTTTTCTGGCCGCGCGTCGATGTCCGGCTGCGGGCGAGCGAGCGCGGAAACGCGCCGGTGCTCGGCCCCTGGACCGATCAAGGCGCGTATCCGCTCGGGAAAACGGTCCTGACCCATCTTCGTTGGAACGCGGAAACCGGTAACTACGAGACGGTCTCCTGGAACGCGGTCTGGGCCGCCGCGCCTCCACCGTCCGCCTTCAAAAAAGCGCTCGCCGCGGCCCTGCGCTTTTTTTCTCCCGTCGATCCGGGCGCAGCCAAATCTACCGACCGAATTGCGCCCTCCGCCACGGAAAGGCAGGCGATGCTGGAAGCCGCCGAAGTCGTCGGCGTCGCGAAAGTTCTATCCGTCGAGCGCGAGACGCCCTGGCATCCCCTGATGGCGACGCTGGAATTTCTCAAGATCGACAAAGGCGACCTCGGCGAGGACGAGGACGGCCCGAGGAAGATCGTCGAGGTCCGCCTGCGCCTGACGCGCCCCGACGGCACGCGCCCATGGGCCTATGGTCCGATCAGGGGCTGTACCGGACCGGCGAGACCGTCATGGCCAATCTGAATTGGGGCGAAGGCGGCAGATCCTTCCTGCAAACATCTTGCCCAAACCGCGTTTGGCCGGTCGACCCGCGATAATCAGGTCTTCGCCGGCGCAAAGCGCCGCAGCCGCAACGCGTTGACGACGACGAAAATCGACGAAAACGCCATCGCGCCCGCCGCCAGCATCGGCGACAAAAGAATGCCAAAAGCCGGATAGAGCGCGCCCGCCGCGACCGGGATCAGCACGACGTTATAGGCGAAGGCCCAGAACAAATTCTCCTTGATGTTGCGCATCGTCGCCCGGCTCAGCGCAACCGCGCTCGCCGCCGCGCCGAGATCGCGCCCGCTGAGAACGACGTCGGCCGCCTCGATGGCGACGTCCGTGCCGGCGCCGATGGCGAGGCCGACATCGGCGGCGGCCAGCGCCGGCGCATCATTGATCCCGTCGCCGACGAAACCGGTGGCGCCATATCTGGCCTTTATCTCCTGCACGGCCTCCACCTTGCCCTCGGGCAAGACTTCCGCGATCACATCCTCGACGCCGACGGCCTTTGCGATCGCCGCCGCCGTCTTGTTGTTGTCGCCCGTGACCATCACGAGCTTGAGGCCCTCCGCATGCAGCGCGGCGACGGCCGCGCGCGCGCCATCGGCGACCGGATCGGCGACGACGATGAGGGCTGCGAGCTTGCCGTCGATCGCGGCGTAAAGCGGCGATTGCGCCTGCGAGCCGAACCGCGCGGCCGCCTCCGCGAAGGGGCCCGCATCGACGCCAAGCGCCGCCATGAAGCGGTCTGCCCCGATCGCCACATGGCGCCCGTCGACATTGGCTTCGACGCCAAGGCCGGGCCGCGCGGAAAACCCTTCCGCCGGCGGAACGCGCAAGCCCTCCTTCACGGCGATGCGTGAATACGCGCGCAACGGCGA
>DAITNE010000459.1:0-1875 GCA_036834765.1 Methylocella sp. | reverse complement strand
TTGCATCTGATCCAGGATACTTATCACCAAATCTCCGCCGCGCATCTGGCGGCGCTCGCCGATGCGATGAAGCTATCCTTGGCCGAGGTGTTCGAAACCGCGACCTTCTACGCCCATTTCGACGTCGTGAAGGAAAATGATCCGCCGGTCCCGCCGCTGACGATAAGGGTCTGCGATTCGCTGACCTGCGCTTTGTTCGGCGCGGATAAGCTCCTCCATGCGGTGCGCGCCGGCGCGGGTCCGCATGTCCGCGTCGTCCGCGCCCCTTGCGTCGGGCGCTGCGACACGGCGCCTGTCGCCGAGGTCGGGCATCATTTCGTCGATCACGCGACGCCTGGGGCCGTCGTCGCCGCGGCGGAACAGGACGATACGCACGCCGATGTTCCCGATTATGTCGCCTATGACGATTATGTCGCGCAAGGCGGCTACAGCCTTCTGAAACGTTTACGGTCCGGCGGCCTGTCCCGCGAGCTGCTCCTGCAAGCGCTCGAGGCCGCGAACCTCCGCGGTCTTGGCGGCGCCGGTTTCCCCACGGCGCGCAAATGGCGCTCGGTGCTCGGCGAGCCTGGCCCTCGCCTGATGGCGATCAATGGCGACGAAGGCGAACCCGGCACGTTCAAGGACCGTTTCTATCTGGAGACCGACCCGCATCGTTTCCTGGAGGGCGCATTGATCGGCGCCCATGTCGTCGAAGCGAGCGACCTCTACATCTATTTGCGCGACGAATATCCGGCGGCGCGGGCGATCCTGCAGCAGGAGATCGCCAAACTTCCGCCCGGCGGCCCGGAAATCCATCTGCGCCGCGGCGCCGGGGCATATATTTGCGGCGAAGAATCCGCGATGCTCGAAAGCCTCGAGGGCAAGCGCGGCCTGCCGCGCCACAAGCCGCCTTTTCCGTTTCAGGTCGGCCTGTTTGGCCGCGCGACTCTCATCAACAATGTCGAGACCGTGTTCTGGGTTCGCGACATCGTTGAGAAGGGCGCCGACTGGTGGACAAGCCAGGGAGGCAACGGTCGGCAGGGATTACGCAGCTACTCGGTTTCGGGCCGGGTCAAATCGCCGGGCGTCAAGCTCGCGCCCGCCGGCGTTACGATCCGCGAGCTGATCGACGAATTCTGCGGCGGCATGGCGGATGGCCACGAGCTTCGCGCCTATCTGCCCGGAGGGGCGTCAGGCGGCATCCTGCCGGCTTCGATGGACCATATCCCGCTCGATTTCGGAACGCTGGAGAAATACGGCTGTTTCATCGGCTCTGCCGCCGTCATCGTTCTCTCGCAGCAAGACGACGTCAAAGCCGCGGCTCTGAACCTCATGCGGTTCTTCGAGGACGAAAGCTGCGGCCAGTGCACGCCGTGCCGGGTCGGCACGCAGAAGGCCGCCGCGCTGATGGAGGCGCGGGACTGGGATAGAGACCTGCTCGACGAACTGAGCGAGGTCATGCGCGACGCTTCGATCTGCGGACTTGGTCAAGCCGCCTCCAATCCGTTGACGACCGTCATCAAATTCTTCCCGGAAGAATTCGCGCCGAAGGGAGCCGCGAAATGACCGACAAGATCAGCTTCGAACTCGACGGCCGGCAAGTTGAGTCGGCCCCCGGCGAAACCATCTGGCAGGTCGCCAAGCGGATGGGGACCGAAATTCCGCATCTCTGCTACTCGCCAAACCCCGGCTATCGCGCCGATGGCAATTGCCGCGCATGCATGGTCGAGATCGAGGGCGAGCGCGTCCTCGCCGCGTCCTGCAAGCGGACGCCGGCGACCGGCATGAAAGTGAAAACGGCGACCGAGCGCGCCGCCAAGGCGCGCAAGATGGTCATGGAGCTTCTCGTCGCGGACCAGCCCGCGCGCGCAACCTCGCACGATCCGGATTCGAAGT
>DAITNE010000458.1:0-1884 GCA_036834765.1 Methylocella sp. | reverse complement strand
CCCTCTCCGCGCAGCCGACGACCGGCATGGCGCCCCTGTTCGTCGCCGCCATGCGGGAGTGGCGCCGCTCGGTGCAGGGCGTCGCGTCGTCTTTCATGGGCCTGCAGGCGCGAATCGAGAAGGTCCTCGACGTCTCGATCGCGCGCGAGGTCGAAAAGCTCGAATCCAATCTTTTAGTGCTCGCGACCGTCGCCTCGGCCAGTCCCTTCATCGGCCTCTTCGGCACGGTCTGGGGCATCATGTCCTCGTTCCGTTCGATCGCCGCCTCGCGCAATACTTCGCTGGCGGTGGTGGCGCCCGGCATCGCGGAGGCGCTTTTCGCCACCGCAATCGGCCTCTTTGCGGCCATTCCGGCGCTGATCGCCTATAACAAGCTGCAAGGCGACGTCGCCAAGAAGCAGGCGCAGCTCGAGGGTTTCGCCGACGAATTTTCATCGATCCTGTCGCGTCAGATCGATCAGCGCACGGCGCATGATCAGGCCGCCTGAGCCCTTTTGTCCAAGGGGCTCCGCCTTTTCGGGTCGCGCGGCTGTTGAGGGTGCGGCCCCGAAATAGCAGCGGCTACGCCGACAGGATAGCGTCGCGGGATCGCGATGGACGGCGCCGCCGATTCCGACCGGTTCCGCGCTTGGTGCAGGAGAATTGAACATGGCGATGTCTGCGATTGCATCACGCAAGGGCGGCGGCCGGGGACGGCGCGGGTCGCCGCGATACCGGCCCATGGCCGACATCAACATGACGCCGTTCATCGACGTCATGCTGGTGCTCTTGATCATCTTCATGGTGGCCGCGCCGCTGCTCGCGACCGGCGTGCCGATCGACCTGCCGCAAACGAAATCCGCGGCGCTGAACGTCGATCAGAAGCCGCTGTCCGTCGCGGTTGACGACAAGGGCGCGGTCTATGTCATGGATCAGCCGGTCGAGATGGGCCAGCTCGCCGACAAATTGAAGGAACTCGCCAAATCCGGCTTCGACGAGCGGATCTATGTGCGCGGCGCCAATCAGGTGAATTACGGCAAGATCGCCGAGGTCATGTCGATCATAACGACCGCCGGCTATAAAAAGGTCGCTCTCGTCACGGACCCGAGCAAGAACTGACCGGCGATGTCGCTGCGCGATAATCCAGGAGCTGCGATTTCCGGCGGCGCGCATGTCCTTCTGCTCGCCGCGATCCTGGTGTCGTTTTCGCACGCCGCCAAATTCGACGACGCGCAGGAGACCGTGCCCGTCGATCTTATGAGCAACAGTGAATTCAACCAGATCATGAAGGGCGAGAAAACCGCGCCCCTGAGCGAGAAGCCGCTGCAGAAAGTCGAGAAACTCGCCGATATCGCCGAGGCGAAGCCGCCGTCGATCCTGACGCCGTCCAAGACGGATGTTGCGGCGCCGCAGACCCGCGCCGCGCATAATGACGATCCCGGCCGCGCGGACGAGAAGACGCCGCCGATCCCGCCGGCGCGCCCGGTTGAGGACCTCGCCAAGCAGGCGCCGAAGCCGGATGAGTCGAAGCCCGAACCGCCCAAGGCGGAAGCCCCGAAGCCGGACGCCGCAAAGCCTGTGGCTGTCGCTGCGCCGACGCCTGAATCGCCTGATGCGGTCGAGCCGAAGCCGGTGGCGCGGCCGAAAGTCGAGCCGAAAAAGCTCGCCGCGGTCGAGCCTAAGCAAAAGCCGGTGGCGCCGCCGAAGAAGCCCGAGCCCAAATTCAAGCCTGACGAGCTGGCGAGGCTTCTGAATGACGACAAGACGAAAGATCCGCCGCCCAAGGATCCGCCTAAGCCGGCGCCGAAACAGAAATCAGGCGATGAAGCCGCCGATCCCACGGACAAGTTCGACTTGAGCGACATCAGCCGCATCCTGAACAAGGCCCTGCCGCAGAAGAAGGCC
>DAITNE010000457.1:0-1891 GCA_036834765.1 Methylocella sp. | reverse complement strand
AATGGGCGCGTCTATCGGAGGCCGACGCCCAATTGCGCGCGATCGGTCCGGTGTCGATCGAGGCCGCTTTCGCGGAGGCTTCATGGAAACAGGCGATCGCCGCCGATCCCGATCTCGCCGCTTTCGACGGCGAGCGGCACAACGCGCTCATCGCGGCGTTCAGGGAGCTCGAGGCGAGGCGGCGGCGCGCCGCGACATTGAGCGTGCGCGCCCAGCATCACGCCGCGATCCCGCGCGGCGCCCTCGGTGCGATGGCGGTCATTCGCGGCGAGATCGGCCGCAAACGCAACCATATGCCGCTGCTGATGAAGACCGCGGGCGATACGATCCAGAGGATCAAGCCGGTGTTTCTCATGAGCCCGCTTTCGGCGGCTCAGTATCTGCCGCCGGGCGCCGTCGACTTCGATTTTCTGATCATCGCCGAGGCGAGCCAGGTTCGACCCGGCGACGCGCTTGGACTGATCGCGCGATGCCGCCAGATGGTCGTTGTCGGCGACAAGAAACAATTGCCGCCGACGCAGTTCTTCGATCGCATGATCGCGGATGAGGTCGATCCGCCGGACGAGGAAGAAGCGAGCCGCGCGATGGGCATTGCGCCGGTGAGCGACCTTGAAAGCATTCTTTGCCTCTGCGAAGCGCGCGGCGTCGAAATGCAGATGCTGCGCTGGCACTACCGCTCGCGCCATCCCTCCCTCATTCAGGTCTCGAACGCGGAATTCTACAAGCGCCTCATCATGCCGCCGGCACCCTCGACGGAGCGCAAGGACAAAGGCCTGCGGCTTCGCCGCGTCGCCGGCGCCTATGATCGCGGCGGTCTGCGCACCAACGTCATCGAAGCCGAGGCGATCACGGCGGCCGCGGCCGAGCACGCCCGCGTCAGTCCAGGCCTGTCGCTCGGCATCGTCACCTTTTCGACGGCGCAGCGCGATTTGATCGGCGATCGCCTCGAAGCCAAACGCCGCAGCGATCCGCTGCTCGACGCATTTCTTCGCGAACGCGGCCGGGAAGACGCTTTCGTCAAGAATCTGGAAAATGTGCAAGGCGACGAACGCGACGTGATCTTGATATCGATCGGCTATGGTCCGCGCGAGCCCGGCAAGCCGCTGGAGAGCATGGCGTTCGGTCCGATCTCGAGCGAGGGCGGCGAGCGCCGTCTCAACGTGCTCTTCACCCGATATTCGCGTCATTCGGTTCGGGCGACATCAATCTCGAGCGCGCGACCGGCGCCGGGCCGCGGCTTCTGAAGCGCTTCTTTCAGTTCGCGGAGACCGGCGTTCTCGAGGAGGCGAAGCCGACCGGCGCGGATTTCGACTCGCCTTTCGAGGCCAATGTCGCCGCGGCGATCCAGAGCCTCGGCTATGAGGTCGAAGCGCAAATCGGCTCGGCCGGCTTCCGGATCGACCTCGCCGTGCGCGATCCGGCCAATCCGGGGCGCTTCATGCTGGCGATCGAATGCGATGGGGCGACCTATCACTCGGCGCTTTGGGCGCGCGAGCGCGACCGCCTGCGCCAGGAGGTGCTGGAGGGTCTTGGCTGGCGCATCCACCGCATCTGGAGCACGGACTGGTTTTACCGGCGCGACGAACAGTTGCGCAAACTGAAGGCGGCGCTCGAGGCGGCGCGGGGCGATGTAGAAAAACCCGCGCCCGCCGCGCGGCTCCGGCGTCAGGCGAGCGCGGCATGAAGGCGCGGACGGATGGCGCCGCCGTCGATGGCCCGCAGCCTTACGCGCTGGCGAAGAGCCCGGTCGCGGAGGGCGAAAACATCGATGAGGCGGAGGTTCAAAGGCTCGCCGTCATCGCACGGTCGGTGATCGAACAGGAAGGGCCTGTTCACAGGGACGAGATCGCCCGGCGGGTTCAATTCGCCGAACAGCTCGGCTTCGACGGCG
>DAITNE010000456.1:0-1902 GCA_036834765.1 Methylocella sp. | reverse complement strand
CGAGAGCAAGGCGCGTCTGGCCGAAATCGCGGAGCGGCTGGCGAGCCTCGGCGCGCAATTCGGCCAGAATGTGCTGGCCGACGAAAAATCCTTTTTGCTTCTGCTTCAGGCGGGCGACCTTGAGGGCCTGCCGGACTTCCTCGTCAAGGGGGCCGCGCGCACCGCGACGGAGCGGGGCCATCCCGGCAAATATGGCATCACGCTTTCGCGCTCCAGCATCGAGCCTTTCCTGCAATTCTCGGCGCGGCGCGATCTGCGCGAAAAAGCCTTCCGCGCCTGGGCCGCGCGGGGCGAGAGCGGCGGCGCGACGGATAATCGCGCCATCGCCGCCGAGATGGTGAGTCTGCGCGCCGAGCGGGCGCGCCTGCTTGGCTATGAGAGCTTCGCCCATTTTCGCCTCGCCGACACCATGGCGAAGACGCCGCAGGCCGCGCTCGATCTGCTGCGGTCCGTGTGGGAGCCCGGCGTTCTGCGCGCGCAAAGGGAGGAGGAGGCGCTGCAGGCGATCGTCGCGGGGGAGGGCGGCAATTTCAAAGTCGCACCCTGGGACTGGCGCTACTACGCCGAGAAGCGGCGCAAGGCCGAGTTCGACCTCGATGAGGGCGAGATCAAGCCCTATCTGCAGCTGGGCCAGCTGGTCGAGGCGGCGTTCCACGCCGCGAACCGCCTCTTCGGCCTCACTTTCGAAGAGCGCTTCGACATCAAGCTCTATCACCCCGACGCCCGCGCGTGGACGGTGAGCCGCGGGGGCGAGCCAATCGCGCTCTTCATCGGCGATTATTTTGCGCGCCCGTCAAAGCACAGCGGCGCCTGGATGAATGTTTTTCGCGGCCAGCAAAAGCTCGATGAGCCGCAGCTGCCTATCATCGTCAATGTGATGAATTTCGCCAAGGGCGGCGAGGGCGAGGCGAGCCTGTTGAGTTTCGACGATGCGCGCACGCTGTTTCACGAATTCGGACATGGCCTGCACGGCATCCTGTCCGATGTGACCTATCCCTTGATCTCAGGCACCAATGTCGCCCGCGATTTTGTGGAATTCCCCTCGCAGCTTTACGAGAACTGGCTGGAGCAGCCGGAAATCCTGCGCCGCTTTGCGCTCCACTACAGGACGGGTGAACCCATGCCGGAGGCGCTGCTCGCAAAGCTCCTCAGCGCACGCCGGTTCAATCAAGGATTCGCCACAGTCGAATATGCGGCTTCGGCGCTGGTCGATCTTGGCCTTCATCTCGATCCCGCGCCGCAGGACCTTGACGTCGTTGCGTTCGAGCGCGCGGAGCTGGCCCGCGTGGGGATGCCGGACGCGATCGCGATGCGCCACCGCACGCCGCATTTCCAGCATATCTTTTCGGGCGAGTCCTACTCGGCCGGCTACTACAGCTATCTGTGGTCGGAAATTCTCGACGCCGACGGCTTCGAGGCGTTTCAGGAGAGCGGCGACATATTCGACGCTAGCGTCGCGCGGCGGCTGCATGATTTCGTCTATGCGGCGGGCGGGAGCCGCGATTACGAAATCGCCTACAGGGAATTTCGCGGCCGGGCGCCCTCGCCGCGGGCGTTGCTGCGCAAGCGCGGGCTCGATGCGGAGCCGGCGGCTGGATGAGAATGGAGCTTTGAAGGCCGCGCCTCTCCGCGTCAGGGTTTTTGCCGTTCGCGGGCGTCGCTGACGGCCTTTTGGAAACCCGGCAGGTCGAGCGCCGCGGCGACGAGGAAAGGCCCGATCAGAAAAACCGGCGTGCCCTCAAATTCCATCGCGGTCGCCTGCTTGTCGGTGCGCCTCAATATGGCGTCGATCTCGGCGGAATGGGCGGCCAGATCCGCGTCCAGCCTTTGCATGTCGGCGCTCGCCGTAAGGGCGATCTGGCGCACCTCCGTTTCGGTCGTCTTCTTTCGGGCCGTGGCCAT
>DAITNE010000455.1:0-1916 GCA_036834765.1 Methylocella sp. | reverse complement strand
GTCAACGCCGCCGATTGCGGACCCTTGGTGCCGGCGAAAACGGTGAGGTCGACGAGCTTGATGCGCTCATGCGCATGGACGATCTCATCGTCGACGAGGGCGATCAGATCCTCGTCGTAGACGATCTTCTTGCGGTCGGCGAGGTCCTTGAAGCGGACGAATGCATCGTGCAGCGCGTTCTCGCCGAGTTCATAGCCGAGCTCGCGCAGCTTGTCCTTGAAGGCGTGGCGCCCGGAATGCTTGCCCATCACCAGCGAGGTCTTGCTGACGCCGACGCTCGCGGGCGTCATGATCTCGTAGGTCTGCGCATTTTTGAGCATGCCGTCCTGATGGATGCCGCTCTCATGCGCGAAGGCGTTGCGGCCGACGATCGCCTTGTTGTACTGCACCGGCGACGAACTCACCGCCGCGACCAGCTTTGACGCGCGGGTGAGCAACGTCGAGTCGATCGCGCTGTGATAGGGCATCGCGTCGCCGCGCACCCGCATCGCCATGACGACCTCTTCGAGAGGGGCGTTGCCGGCGCGCTCGCCGAGCCCGTTGATGGTGCACTCGATCTGCCGCGCGCCGCCGGCGACGCCGGCCAGCGAATTGGCGACGGCGAGGCCAAGATCGTCGTGGCAATGGACCGAGAACACGACCTTGTCGGCGCCAGGCACGCGCTCCCGCATAGCGCGGAACATGGCTTCATATTCGGCCGGCAGCGCATAACCGACCGTGTCGGGCAGGTTGATCGTCGTCGCGCCCGCCTTGATCGCCGCCTCGACGCAGCGGCAGAGATAGTCGATCGGCGTCCGGGTCGCATCCATCGCTGACCATTCGACATCGTCGACGAGGTTGCGCGCCTGAGCGACCGTGCGCGCGATGATGCCCAGAACCTCCTCCGCGGACTTGTTCATCTGATGCTGGAGATGGATCGGAGAGGTCGAGACGAAGGTGTGGATGCGGGGGCGGCGCGCCTTGCGCACCGCTTCAGCGCAGCGCGCGATGTCGGCTTCGATCGCGCGGGCGAGGCCGGCGACGACAGCGTTCTGGGTGCGCTCCGCGATGGCCGAGACGGCCTCGAAGTCGCCCTCCGAGGCGATCGGGAAACCGGCCTCGATAATGTCGACGCCCATGGCGTCGAGAATCTCGGCCACCTGCAGCTTGTCTTCAAGATACATCGTCGCGCCGGGCGATTGTTCGCCATCGCGGAGCGTCGTGTCGAAAATAACGACGGATTCGGAATTTTTGCGCGCCGGCTCGGCGTGCGGAACGGCATTGGATTCGGTCATGGCTTTATCCGGAAAGGGTTATCTTCAATGCGGCGCAATCCCCTGAGCGCCCAGGCATCGCCCGGCCGGCCCTCAGGGGCGGGTAAGCAGAAGCAGCATCCCGGCGGGGAGCGAAACTGTCGCGAGCAAAGCTCCGCCGCGCGCCGGGAACAACCCCGCGCGGAACGTCTGCGGACTCGCGAAGCCAAGTTTCACTCAAGCGACTCAATGACTTGAAGACGACCCGAGGAAAATAGGGGAGCCGAGCCGGAAAGACAAGGGAATTTCGGCCAGGCCCTAGCGCGTCGCCGCCAGGCTTCTCGCCAGTCCGGAGCGCTTGGCGACCGAGCGCGCCTTTAACAGGTGGATCGCTCCGTTCGAGGCGCCGCTTTGGCAGCGCCGACACTTCCGGCTCGGAGGCAGGAAGCGCCGCCCGGGAAAGCAAGACAAGGCGTTTCAACTATCCTGGTTTGCCGAGGCAAAGTCGGCCGGCGGCGGCGCGGAGGCCGCGTGCGACGCGCGCAATTCATCTTTTCACGCCGGCATAATACCGTACAGCCAAGCACAGGTCGGTCGGAACATCAAACAGGAAGGGAAGGGGAGCCGCCCAGAATCTCGCGCGCCCGCTCCGCGTCGGCCTTGATCTGCGCCTTCAGGGCGTCG
>DAITNE010000454.1:0-1923 GCA_036834765.1 Methylocella sp. | reverse complement strand
CTTCGCAGCCATTTTCGCCGCCTCCGCCCTGATCGGCGCGGGGCCGGCGCGGGCGCAGGCCCCGCAGGAAGACACCAATCCGCTGAATTCGGTGCTCGGCTTCGTCGGCATGCAGTTCGACAAGGAAAAAGAAGACATCGATTACCGCGCCCGGGCGCCGCTGGTCATTCCGCCGAAGCTCGATCTCCCGGCGCCGAAAGAGGTCGCGCACGACCCGAACTGGCCAAAGGATCCGAACATCGAGGAGCGCCGCCACGCCGCCGCCGCCGCGCAGCGCCCGGCCCCGCAGATCACGCCAAATACGCGCGTCGAACTCTCGCCCCAGGAGCTCGCGGGCAAGAGCAGTGAACTGCCGAAAGATGGACCCTCGGACGACTGCCAGATCAGCGCCGGGACGCCAATCTGCCTCTATACGCCCTGGCAGATCCTGAAAACCATGACCGGGCTCGGCGGCAGCAAACCCGATACGGTCGCGGTCGGCGACGAGGAGCCTGGGCGCACCTATCTGACCGAGCCGCCGGCCGGCTACCGCAAGCCGACGGCGACGGCGACCGCGACGATCGACGCGCCGAAGGACGCGCCCGACGCCGCCGACGCGCAGGCCTATATCCGCTCGCAGCAGCATAAGACCTCCGTCGATCAATAATCGCTTGAGCGGCTGAGGGCCCGCGCGATAGCGCGGCGACCGCGAGTCCCGGCCTCACCCCCATGCTGAGGACGGCGCGAAGCGCCCGTCTCGTCCTTCGATGAACTCAGGATGCGAGGACGATGGGGCGGCGCCGCGCCGTTGCGCCGGATCAAGGCGCAACCGGAACCGCTCTTAAGCTGAAGTTCGCGGGCGGACGCTTTCCCCGCGCTCTGGCGCGGGCGCATTAATCGTGCGGACAAACGCGGGGACGCGGCGGACATGACGAAAACAACCGGCGAGCGCTACGATAGGGCGACCATTGGGCTGCACTGGGCGACGGCCGTCCTCGTCATCGTGCTCTGGACCAGCGGCCAGCTCGCCGATCTCGTTCCGAAGGGTCCGCTCAGGACGGACGCCTGGTCGAGCCATTTCGTGCTCGGCTTCGCCCTCGCCGCCGTGCTGATCTGGCGCCTCGTTTGGCGCGTCACCGGCGCCCAGCGCCTGCCTCCCGCCGATTCCGGCCTACTCCAGATTCTCGCCGAAGCGGCCCATTACGGCCTCTATTTCCTCCTCATCGCGACGGTCGCGCTCGGCCTCGTCAACGCCTTCGTGCGCGGCGTCAACCTGTTCGACCTCGCCAGCGTGGCGCAAATCGGCGACAGGGAGCTGCGAAAGCCGATCACCGAATGGCATGAACTCGCCGCCAATCTGCTGCTTGGCCTCGCGCTGATCCATTCGGCGGCGGCGCTCGTGCATCATTACATTCTGAAGGACGGGGTGCTCGCGCGCATGGCGCCGCAACGCCGCCCGGCTCCGAAGGCGCTGACCGACGCCTGAAGCGTTTTCATCGTCGCGCCGGGACAACAAGCGAGACGAGAACGATTCCAACATATATTATTCCCGGCGGGCGCCCTTAAGCCCGCGCTTCCGCGCGGACGAAAGGGGGCCTCTAAAAGCGCTAAAACAAAAAAATCAGGGCGGGAACGAGGGGCATGGCGAACAGGTCCGGCGAGCATTACGATTCCACAACCATCGGCCTGCATTGGGTCACCGCAATCATGGTGGTGATCCTTTGGGGCGGCGGCGAGGTCGCCGATTTCGTTCCCAAGGGGGTCTGGCGCACAAATGGCTGGACGCTGCATGTCGCGCTCGGCTTCGCGCTCGTCACAGTGCTGATCTGGCGGTTCGTCTGGCGCTTCACGGGCCGTCGCCGCCTGCCCGCCGCCGACATCAACCCCACCGTCCATCTGGTGGCGGAAGTCTCGCATTACGCGCTTTATGCTCTATTGTTCGCG
>DAITNE010000453.1:0-1944 GCA_036834765.1 Methylocella sp. | reverse complement strand
CGACATGGGCCGGAACATAGGCGCCCTGACTGCGCGGCGCGAAAAGGCCGATGGCGAATACGCCGGCGACGGCGATGGCGAGGCCGGCGAGCGCCAGGGTCGAGACGGCGCTGCGGCTCCAATGTTCGACCTCGAACGGATATTTGAGGCGCAGCGCGAGATAGATCGCATAGGCCGCGAAGGGAGAGCCGAAAAGAAGAGCGGGCTCGAGGATTGCGCGCCACATCAGGCGTAGAGCCTTTCATAGAGATTACGCAGAATGCCGGCGGTGGCGCCCCAGATATAGCGATCGCCATAGGGCATCGCATAGAAGCGCCGCAGCCGCCCGCCGAATGCGCGGGAGTCGAAGGTGTGGTTGGCCGCATCCATGAGAAACGCGAAGGGCGCCTCGAAGGCGTCGGCGACCTCGCCCGCATGGAGGCGCAGCGAAAAGCGCGGCTCGATCCGCGCGACGACCGGGATGACGCGAAAACCGGTGCCGGTGACATAAGGGTCAAGATAGCCGAGCGGTTCGACGTGAGCGGGCGCAAGGCCGATCTCCTCCTCGGCCTCGCGCAGGGCCGCGGCGGCGGGCGTCTCGTCCTTTGGCTCGATCTTGCCGCCTGGAAAGGCGATCTGGCCGGCGTGCACGCGAAGACCCGCGGCCCGCTCTGTCAGCAGGACGCTGACTTCCCCCCAATGAGCGACGAGGCCGACCAGCACGGCGGCGGCGCGGGCGCCCGTGGCGGGCGGGAAAACCGTCGGGCGGTCGTGCTCGAGATCGGCGTCGACGACGGGATCGCTGAGCTGAAGCTCGGTGGGCGCGGGATCGAGCGCGAAGGTGAGCCGGCTCCTGATGTGCGCGAAAACCTGCGCGGGCGCGAAACGCTCGTCGTGCAGCTTCTCTTGGCCCTCGTTCTCAGATGCGCTCAAAGGCCTGCCTCTATCGCGGCGAACTCCTGCGCGTCGGCCAACGGAAAAAACGCGCCGGCCGAAGCAACGCCAAAGCTTTCCCCGCCCTCATGCGCCCTCCATTCGCAAAGCGCAACGAGATCGAACGCCAGCGCGCGCGTAACCAGCGCCCAAAGGTCGCCGCGCACGCGGACATAGGGTTTGACGCCGCCCGAGGCCTCGCGTTCGAACTGCAAGGGATGCGCAGCATCGACGCGCACCCAATCGTCGACGTTTGTGCGAAACATGAGAATATGTGTGGAAGACTCTGTTGTAATGTCTATTTCTACAGCTAAGAACGGGGCGTCATCGACGCGGATGCCGACGCGCTCGACCGGGGTCACAAGAACATAGCGCCCTGGGTCCTTGCGCAGAATGGTGGAGAACAGCCGGACCAGCGCCGGGCGGCGAATCGGCGTGCCCTGGTGGAACCAGGCTCCGTCGCGCGCGATGCGCATGTCGATATCGCCGCAGAAAGGGGGATTCCACTGCTCGACCGGCGCAGCGGTCGTTGCGCCGGCCAGAGCTTCGAGGTCCGCAAGCGTAGCCGCGTCTTCGCCCTTCCTGTCGTTTTTCGCCGGAAATTCGTTGGCCATCATCCGCCCGTGGACCTATCGAATGGAGCCATCAAAAAGTGCCAAATCACAATGATTGTGACGGGCACCGGTCGAGGCGATGTGCAAAGACCATTTTCTTGACGATCGACCAAGTTGACACGCAGTCAGGGTCGTTGACTATCGACCGGGCCAAAATACTGTGTTCGCGACGGCGCGCGAAGGGTTAAAAGGGATCTTATGGCAGAAGCAGCAGCAGCCTCATTCGAAGCCGCCATGGAGCGCAGCGCCGAGACCGCGCTGGAGCGCATCGCTGCGGCGCGGTCGGCGATCGAAACGATCATTTTCGGCCAGACGCAGGTCGTCGATCAAGCTCTGGTCACGCTTCTATCCGGCGGTCATGGCCTCCTCGTCGGCGTTCCGGGCCTCGCCAAAACCAAGCTCGTCGAAACCTTGGGCG
>DAITNE010000452.1:0-1957 GCA_036834765.1 Methylocella sp. | reverse complement strand
TGGTGGATGAAGGTCGATCCCGGCGGCCAGCCGGCGCAGACGAGGTGGCGCGTTTTGGCGCGCGGCGCCGGCCACGCGTTGCTCGCGCTGACGCCCCTCACCGGGCGCACGCATCAATTACGGGTTCATTGCGCCGCGATGGGCTGGCCCATTCTCGGCGATCCGATCTATGGGGGGGGCGCGGGAACGCTGCAGCTCCACGCGCGACGCATCGAGATCCCGCTCTACAAAAACAAAGAGCCGATCGTCGTCGAAGCGCCGGTCCCGGCGCATATGCGCGCCGCGGCGGAGGCCTGCGGGCTGCGCCTCGAATTCTAAAGCGTCACCGCACCGTATACTGGCGGACCGCCGCCTGAACGGCGTCTTTCTCTTTCGGCGTCAGCTTGGCGAGTTCGCCGTCGAGCCAGCTATCCTTGACGCCGGCGGCGCGCGCGAGAATATGCCATTTCATCGCCTCGACTGGATCCTTGGGCAAACCGCGGCCGACCGCCAGAATGCGCGCGACGCGGTTCTGCGCTACGGGATTGTCGTGCGAGGCCGCCTTCAGAAACAGCTTTCCGGCCGCCGTCTCGTCCTTTGCAACGCCGATTCCATTGAACAGCATGATGGCGTATTCGACTTCCGCCGGGACATTATTGTCCTTCGCCGCGCGACTGATCCATTGCGCCGCCTGTTCGTCGCTTTTGTCGACTCCCGTGCCGTTGCGGTAAAGCAGGCCCAGCGCATAGGCGGCGTCGGAATCGCCAAGATCGGCCGCCTCATGGAAATATTTCGCCGCGCCTGTGAAATCGGGCGCGACGCCCTTGTCGTTCTCGATCGCCATGACGCCGAGGTTGTAGAGAGCGCCCGGGTGGCCCTCAGCCGCCGCCTTCTGGAAAAGCGCCGCGGCGCCGTCGCGATTTTTTGGCGTGCCCGAGCCGGTCAGCATCGCAAGCCCGAGCGCGAATGTCGCCTGGCGGTCGCCGCGATCGGCGGCGAGCTTGTACCAGCGCGCCGCCTCCGTCGCATCGCGCGGCGCGCCGAGCCCTTGCGCGTATAATTCGCCGATCAGCGTCATGGCGGCGCCGTCGTCGGGGTTCGTTGCGATCCGCTTCTCCGCCTCGGCGAGGGCGGTCGCATAATAGCCGCGCTGATAGGCGCCGAAGGCAAGGTCCGGCGCGCTGTCTCCAGCGGCCGGGGTGGCGGGAGCGGAAGCGCCAGCGGCAGGGGTGGCAGGGGTTGCGGGGGCGGTTTTCGGCGCCTCCTGCGGTTGGCTCTGTGTCCAGGCCGGAGCGATGCACGAGATCGTTCCGGCGAGAACGGCGCAAGTAAGCGCGAGCGGGGCGAGCCGCGACGCTTGCGGATTATTGTGTTTTTTCACGCGTTTTCCGCCAGATAAGCCGCCAGGCAAGCCGCAACCTCCGCGAGGGCGGGGGCGACGCCGCGCGGATCCTCGAACACCGCTTGGCCGAGCGCGATGAAATCGGCGCCGGCCGCGGCGAGATCGCCGACGTCCGTCAGGGCATGCGCGTAAGCGACGCAGGGCACGTTGAAGATCTCCGCCCACCAGGCGACGCGCTCGACGATGTCTTCGTGCGAATCCGCCCCGTCAGGGCCGCCGAACATCACATAATCGACGCCACATTCGCCCGCCGTCATCGCCGCGTCGCGCGTCGCGAGGGCGCCAGCGCCGACGATGCGGCCGGGCTGCAGCGCGGCGAGCGCGGTCTCAAGCGCTTCGCCCGCGCCCTCGACGTGACAGCCGTCGGCGTTGGCGCGGATCGCAAGCTGCGGGTCGCCGACGAGCGCGGCGATGCCCCGCGCCTGCGCGATCGGGCCGAGCGCGGTAATTATCTTCTTGTTTTCGCTTGGGTCTTTCCCCTCGGTCCGCAGCAGGACGCACGCGATCTCGCAAACGCCAAGCGCCGCCTCGAGCGATGGCGCGAAAGCCGCGGCGTCGCGGATCGGCGGCGTGATC
>DAITNE010000451.1:0-1962 GCA_036834765.1 Methylocella sp. | reverse complement strand
GCGGCGCCGTCGCCGATCTTGCCGAGCGTCATGAACAGCGGGATCGTCCCGCCCTGGCGCGTCAGCCCCAGAATTTCGCGCCCGTCGTTGAGGAGGCTGGCGACCCCGTTCGACTTCAGCCCTTCGAAATAGCTTTCCGCGCGCTCGCGGCTTTCAGGCGCGATGAGGGTCGTGAACGGCTCCCCCGCGACTTCGGCCTTGTCGAAGCCGAACAACGCTTCGGCGGAGCGGTTCAAGGTCTTGACGCGCCCCTGCGCATCGAGCACGGCGACGCCGTCCATCGCGGTGTCGAGAATCGCGGCCAGTTCGCGCGCCTCGCGTTTATAATGACGAAGCTCCGCGTCGATCCCGGGCCGCGTCGATTCGGATCGCCGCGGGGAGGCAGCATCGAGCCTTCGCCGCGCGGCCGGCGCAGCCGCCTGGACGATGTCTTCCGGCTTCCGTCCCGACGCCGCGAGCCGCTCTGAACGCATGAGGCCGAAGCCGCGAAATCCAGCGAAGCGGCGCCGATCGTCGAACGCCGGCGTCCCCGCGATCGCGATGGGCGCGCCGGCGGGCGACCCGGCCACCGGCCAGACGATCTCGACGCCGCTGAAACTTTCCTTTCGCACCAGACACTGCGCGAGCCGTGGCGCATTCGAGGGGTCGACGCGCGCGACCGCCTCGGCGAACCCGCGTCCGACGAGATCGGCGCCGGCGACCTCCATCAGCGGCGCGCCGGCCTCGACGATGCGGTGATCCGCATCGGTGCGCCAGACAAACCGAATCGCCGCGACGCCAACTGACGCGGGCGAGCTTGCGGCGCCCGATCGGCCTGAAGCGGCGGGACGGTCGAGTGCGGACGCAAGATCGAGCGCAGCCGCGACGAAAAGAGGCGGCGCCCCCGCGACCGCCAATCTGCGGCAGAGAAAGGTGATCGCCCTGTCCGCGCCGGCGATTTCAAAGCGCAGCCGCTCCAGCCGCGCGGGGCCATTGAGCGGCAAGGTCCCGACCAGATGGTTCAGCCGTTCGGCGGCGGGGCCGGCGATGGCCTCCGAGAGCCTTGCAAGCGTGCTCGCGCCAAAAAGACGCATGATGGCGACGCTCGCGAAAACCGCCTGCCCCGCCCGCGCCGCATGCCGGCCGCCAAGCGCCATCGCCGGCGTATCGCCGGAAAGCCGCCCGGACAGCGCGCGCAAGGCCTCCGCGACGTCTTGCGCGCCGATCCCGGGCTCAAAGCAAATCTCGGTCATGGCGAATCTCGGCTCAGGCCCCGGCTTCTGTTTGAACAGCCCTGCGAATCCTAGGCGCGTCGCGGCGAGGGGTCCAATTGATAGCCAGCTATTAAGCAAAAATTGATTAATTATCCTTAACCACTATCATGCTCGCGCGAATGCGTTGGTGAAGGCGATCGAGGCTGATCGAAGGCCGCGCGCTTGCAATCCGCGAATGTTCCTTTTAGGGTCCGCCGCCGTCGGTTGCGCCGCCATAGCTCAGTTGGTTAGAGCGCTAGATTGTGGATCTAGAGGTCCCCCGTTCAAGCCGGGGTGGCGGTACCAATCAAATCAATAAGTTACTGGTTTCTAAGCGATATGCGGCTGACGCGTTGGACGCTCTGGGCAACGCTTGGGGCAACAGATGCCGGCGGCTCCGGCTACGGACTTTTGAGCAGCCCCAAGCGGCCTTGGAATTTTTAATTATGGCTGCATGTTGCTGCACTGCAATATGACGCTGTGCAACACAAGGAAGCCCATGTTTTTCCCCTGGCACACGGCCCTGATGTTGGCCATTGAGTCGAACGGCGTTATTAGCCTGCGCCTGATGAAGCTGGCTTGCGGCGGCGGCGATGCCCAAGCTGAAGCCGGTTTGATGCTCAGAGAAAAGATCGACGCCGCTTTCGAAACTGGCGGGATGCTCATGGCGGGCGACTCCGTGGCCCACATCGTCGATCGATACCGGGAGCATGTTTCTGCGAACTCAAGC
>DAITNE010000450.1:448-1992 GCA_036834765.1 Methylocella sp. | reverse complement strand
GGATGCCATCGGGTCCGTACGCCAGTCGGACGGGGTCTCGATCATCAGCATGATCCCGACGAAGGGCAGCGCATAGCCGAGCAGCCGCGTCACGTCGAAGAGCTGAAAGGCGGTGCCGATCTCGAAGCCGACGCCATTGGAGCGGCCGAGCAGTTCGACGATGAGGACGATCTTCCAGACCAGCGACAGGCCTGATCGCGTCGCGGCCGCGAGATAGGGCGCGAGCTGCGGCAGGATGATGTGCCGCATGCGGGTCCAGAACGGCATGGCGAAGACCTCGGCCATCTCGTCGAGGCTGCTGTCGAGGGCGCGGGCGCCTTCCCGCACAGTCGCCGCCGTGTTCGGCAGTTTGTTGAGGGCCACCGCGCCGACCGCGGCGACCTCGTTGAGGCCGATCCAGATATAAGCGAGGACGATGACGACGAGCGCGGGCAGATTGAGCAGAACGATGAGCCAGGGATCGCAAAAGCGATCGACCACGTTGTTGCGGCCCATCGCGAGGCCAAGCGCCGCGCCGAGCGCCATGGCGATGGTGAAGGCGGCGAGCACGCGGGCCAAAGTCGCCCCGAGGTTAAGAAGGAGCGCGCCGGAGCGCGCCTCGGCGCCGATGACGGCGAGGACCGCCTGCGGCGAGGGCAGGAGGCGCGAGCCGGCCAGAGCGGACGCCAGCTCCCAGATGAGCAGAAGCAAAAGCAGAGACGCGAGACGCAGCGACACGGGTTCAGTGTTCCGCCGGGGTTTGATCGGCGCCAAGATAGAATGTGCCCGGATTGAGCTCTGTCGCGGTGCCGACGAGCTCGGGGCCGCCGATCTCGCGGACGACGCGATAGAGGGCGGCGGCGTCGGCGGCTTCGGCCGCGACGGAGCGCGTCGGAATCCCCTCGGTATAGCTCTTGCGATAGAGCGCCAGCTCCTTCGGGTCGCTCACGCCAAGCTCCTTTCCGATTCGCTCCCAGTCGGCATCGGAGCGCGACAGCTCCTCCTTGGCCTCTCGGGCGATCTGGAAAAATCGCGCGAGCGCGTCGCCATGGGTCTTCGCAAGGCTCTCGTCGAAGACATAGCCGACGATGGCGAGCGGTCCCTTGGCGCCGAGCTGCTTCTCGACCTCCTCGATGCCGATCAGCCGCCGGAAGCCGCGCGCCTCGAGGGGAACGGCGTAATTCCAGAAGTTGAGGCTGGCGTCGAGCTCGCCGGCCAGGGCCTTTTGGTAAAGCAGCGGGGGCGCGCCGAACACGACATTCGCCTCGGCCTTGAGGTCGAGCCCGCCCTGCTGCGCAAAGGCGCGCAGCAGCAACCAGCTCTTGTCGAGCGGACCGCCGGCGACGCCGAGCGACTTGCCGCGGAGATCGGCCAAAGACTTTACCGGCGAATCGCCCGGAGCCATGACCGCCCCAAGCGCCGTCGAATAGGGCCGGAAGGTAAGATTGGCGCCAAGGCCGCGTTCGCGTGCGACCCAGAGCCAGTCGCTGAGGATGATGTCGACCGAACCGCCCATCAGAGCGATCTTGCCCGCCTCGGTCGTGGCGAGTTCGGTGACGACAAGG
>DAITNE010000450.1:0-438 GCA_036834765.1 Methylocella sp. | reverse complement strand
GACCGGCCTTGGCGTCGAGCCCCGACCTTTTGATGACGGCGAGCTCCCAAGCGAAAGTGCCGGTCTTCTGGACGCCTAGGCGCAGTTGTTCTGCCGCCTCGCCCCGGCCTATTGTGGCGACCCAGAGGGTGAGACAAAATATCGCCCCGAGGAGGGCGCGCCCGCGATCTGCGAATTTCGTCGTGGAGTTCCCCCTGAAGGAAGGTCCGCTCCCTCCGTCGCTATTAATGTCGGCGCTCAAGTTCCGCTCGCTTCTGGTTGTCTTTTCCGGCGCTGTCAGGATACATGGTTTTCCGGGCGAGCGATAATCTCACCGTCGTGACCCCGGCCAAGGCTGAAGGCCGTCTCGCAGCACCCGGGCGACAGCGCCTCGCTCAAGGGAAGGAAACCAAAATGAAGTTCAAATACGCCGCAATGGTTGCAACGCTTGCCATGATC
>DAITNE010000449.1:0-2004 GCA_036834765.1 Methylocella sp. | reverse complement strand
GCTAAAAGCGATGAGCCGATGCGCGACGTGCGCGGGCTGCGGCTGACCCCCGACGCGCGCCTTGAAGACGCGCCGCAACTCGACGTGCTGCACGTCCCCGGCGGCTTCGGGCAGGAAGCGCTGATGGAGGACGCCGAGGTTCTTGACTGGATACGACGGCAGGCGGCCGGGGCGCGCTGCGTTTTCTCCGTCTGCACCGGCGCTCTGATCTGCGGGCGGCCGGACTGCTCGCCGGGCGGCGCGCGACGACGCACTGGTCGGCTTTTCACCTTTTGCCCTATTTTGGCGCGATCCCCGTCAACGAACGCGTCGTCGTCGACGGATCCATGGTGTTCGCCGCCGGCGTTACGGCAGGCATCGACGGCGCCCTGCGGGTCGCGGCCGAGCTACGCGGCGAGGAGGCCGCGCAGGCGATCCAGCTCTATATGCAATATGCGCCAGAGCCGCCCTTCGACAGCGGGACGCCCGAAACCGCGCCGGCCGCCGTTTTGGACAATGCGCGGCGCTCCGTCCAGGCCATCACGGCGCAACGGGAGGAAACGGCGCGGCGCGCAGCCGCGCGCCTTGGCGTCACAATACCCCGCGAAGGCGCCGCCTGAACGCGGACCGTTAATATTTCCCGGCGCGCTTGCGTGATCGCGCGCGATCTGGCAGCAAGGTTTTCCCGCGCCGGGCGATTTTTAAACCGCCGCGCTTTCACCATTCTTGTCAGGGACCGCCATGCCGTCCGGCGCCGATTCCTTCGCCATGCCGCCCGACGCCGCCCCGCAGGACACGCTGGAAGTGGCGAAACAGGCGAGCGCCTGGCCCTTCGAGGAAGCCCGCAAGATCATCGCGCGGATCGCCGCGACGGGCGCGAGCGAGGTCATTTTCGAGACCGGCTACGGCCCCTCCGGCCTGCCCCACATCGGGACCTTCGGCGAGGTCGCCCGCACGACGATGGTCCGCCACGCCTTCCGCGTGCTGACGGAAGACCGGATCAAGACGCGGCTTCTCGCCTTCTCCGACGACATGGACGCACTGCGCAAGGTCCCGGACAACGTCCCGAACAAGGAAATGCTCGCGAGCCATCTCGGCGAACCGCTGACCCGCGTGCCGGACCCGTTCTCGAACGAATATCCGTCGTTCGGGGCGGCCAACAATGCGCGGCTGCGCGCCTTTCTCGACCGCTTCGGCTTCGATTACGAATTCGCGAGTTCGACGGATTACTATTCCTCGGGCCGCTTCGATGAGACGCTGCTGCGCATGCTCGCGGTCTATGACGAGGTCATGGACATAATCCTGCCGACGCTCGGCCCCGACCGGCGCGCGACCTATTCGCCGTTCCTGCCGATCAGCCCGGCAAGCGGCAAGGTGCTTCAGGTGCCGATGATCGAGCGCGACGCCTCGCGTGGGACGATTGTCTACCTCGACCCGGACACCAACGAGAAGATCGAGACGAAAGTCACCGGCGGGCGCGTAAAGTGCCAGTGGAAGGCCGACTGGGCGATGCGCTGGTTCGCGCTCGGCATCGATTATGAGATGGCCGGCAAGGATCTGATCGAATCGGTGAAGCTTTCGGGAAAGATCTGCCGCGCGCTCGGCGGGCGCCCGCCCGAGGGGTTCAATTATGAATTGTTCCTCGACGACAAGGGCCAGAAAATCTCGAAGTCCAAAGGCAATGGCCTCACCATCGAGGAATGGCTCACCTATGCGAGCCCGGAAAGCCTGTCGCTGTTCATGTTTCAAAAGCCGACGGCGGCGAAGCGGCTATATTTCGACGTCATCCCGCGCGCAGTGGACGATTATTTGAACTTCCTCGACGCCTATCCGCGACAGCCGGTCAAGGAGCGCCTAGGCAATCCCGTCTGGCACATTCACGCGGGCGAGCCGCCGGCGCCCGAGACGATCGGCGGCGAGGATCTCGGCGCGACCGTCACCTTCGCCATGCTCCTGAACCTCGCTGCTGTGGCGAACAGCGAGGATCCAGCCGTGCTGTGGGGCTTTCTGCGCCGCTATGCGCCG
>DAITNE010000448.1:0-2007 GCA_036834765.1 Methylocella sp. | reverse complement strand
CAGCAGGCGGACGAGTTCGCGCGCTTCGGCTGGGGAATCGTTGATCCCCTTCAGCAGCACATATTCAAAGGTGATCCGGCGCGCATTGGAGGCGCCGGGATAGGTCCGGCACGCCTGCAAAAGCTCGGCGATCGGATATTTCTTGTTGAGCGGCACCAGACTGTCGCGCAGCTCGTCGCGCACGGCGTGGAGCGAGATGGCGAGCATCGCGCCCGTCTGGGCGCCGAGATCGTTCAGGCGCGGAACGACGCCAGCGGTCGAGACCGTGATGCGGCGCTTCGAGATGGAGAGTCCGTCGCCGTCGGAAAGCACGCCCAAGGCGTCGCGGACGTTGTCGAAATTATAGAGCGGCTCGCCCATGCCCATGAAGACGACGTTCGAGATCGCGCGGTATTCGCCGCCGGGAACAAATCCGTCCGCGGGCCTCGCGCCGCCTGGAAAGTCTCCCAGCCTATCGCGCGCGATGAGAAGTTGCGCGATAATCTCTTGCGCTGTTAAATTGCGCACGAGCTTTTGTGTCCCCGTGTGGCAGAAGGCGCAGGTCAAGGTGCAGCCGACCTGACTGGAGACGCACAGCGTGCCGCGATCCTCCTCGGGGATATAAACGCACTCGACCTCGGCGCCGCGATCCTTTGCATGCGTCGGATCGAGCCGGATCAGCCATTTCCGCGTCCCGTCACTGGAGACCTGCTCGGCGACGATCTCGGGCCGCGCCAGCGTGAACCGCTCCTTGAGCCTGCCGCGGAAAACCTTGCTGACGTTCAGCATGTCGTCGAAAGACGCGACGCCCTGATGATAGATCCAATGCCAGAGCTGCGCCGTGCGCATGCGGATTTCGCGCTCGGGCGCGCCGATCTCGATGAGCGCGGCGGCAAGTTCCGGACGCGTCGCGCCGGCCAGCGAGCGCGGCGGCGCGTCCGCGACTGGCGGGGGTGAATCGAGAAAAGCGGGCGTATTCATCGCGCCTTCATATCACGGCGGGCAGAATTCTCCACAAGGTCCCGCGCCAATGTCCCCACGGTCGCAAAAGCGACGCGGGCCGGGCGCATTGAATTCGCCCGTTCGCGCTGGAGGAACGCATATGCCTCGCTCTTTTCTTAAGCCGCTCCGCCGTCTGGCCATGCTGGCCGGTCTTGCGACGCTTCTGGCGCCCGCCGCGGGCGTCCGGGCGCAGGAGATCCTCACCTTGAAGGACACGCTTCCCTCGATCACGACGACAGGCGAGGCGAGCGTCGACGTCGTCCCCAATATTGCGATCCTCTCGCTCGGCGTCGAGACCGAGCGGCCGAAAGCCGCCGACGCCGCCAACGAGAACGCCAAGGCGAGCGCGGCCGTAGTCGCCGACATCAAGGCGGAGGGGATCGACGCGCGGGACATCACGACACTCGGCGTCACACTGGAGCCCGTCTATGACGAGACGACGGACTCCAACGGGCGCGTCGTCAAGCGGACGCTGCGCGGCTATCGGGCGCGCAATGATCTCAGCGTCAAGGTCAGGCAGATCGAAAAGGCCGGCGCGCTGGCGCAGCAATGGATCGCAAAGGGTGCCAACGCCTTCGGCGGCGTCGAATTCGACTACGATCAGAAGGAGGCGAGATACGACGCGTTGCGCGGCGACGCCGTCCGCGACGCCCTGCGCAAGGCGACGTCCTACGTAAATGGGCTTGCGATCAGGCTCGGGCGCGTCGTCGCGATCGCTTCGCCCGGCGGAGGCGGATACGCCCGCCCTGTCGGCGCCGCGATGAGCGCGCGAGCCGCGCCAAGCGCCGCGGCGGTCGCGATTCCGATCGAGCCGGGCGTGCAAACGCTGAGCGTCGAGGTTGAGGTCAGCTGGGAGCTGGCCCAGTAAGCAGCCGAGATCATGCCCCGGAGCGGGGCGGCTTTTCGCCCCTTAGCGCGTCTTCGAGCCGCATCGTGGCCGAGCCCGGCCGCAGCGGCTTCTGCTGGCTCTCATGCGGCGCCCAGCCGGAGACGAAGATCAGCTCGAACGTCTCCCGCACCCGCCCG
>DAITNE010000447.1:0-2007 GCA_036834765.1 Methylocella sp. | reverse complement strand
CCCCGCGCCGGCCTCCTCCAGCACCGCGGAGAGCGCCTCGGGGCTCACCTTCACCGTGCCAGCGAACGGATGATCGATCGCGACGATGATCAGCAACCCTGAGAAAATCAGGGCGCAGAGCGCGCCCGTCATCACCGTTTGCGCGCGAAGATTTCGCGTGCCGAAAAAGAAAGTGAAGGCGACGGTCAGGATCGCGCCGGCGAAGAGCACAGCCCAAATCACGCCGGGCACGATGCCAGACGCCAGCACGAGCCTGCCGCGGCGCGCCTGGGTCATCTGGTCGAGCTGATACAGGACTTCCGTCAACAGCGCCGAGCCGCGACTGTCGGCAGGGTTGTAGGTGAGCAGCGCGACATAGACGGCGTCGAGGGAGCGCGTCACATCGACGCTCGCCCGTCCCCTCTCCATCGCCGGCCAGTCCAACGCGATCGCAGCCTTGAGGTAGCCGGTCAACGCCTGGCGGAGCGCGGCGCCCGGCTCCCCGCCGATCCCGCCGATAGATCGTCGCCGCCGCGCCCGCCTCCTGCGCGACGTCTTTGTCGGCGTCGTTGAATTTCTCCCAGACGACGACCACGGCGAACGCCAGCAGCACCGCGTAGAGAACGCCGACAGTCGCGAACTTGAAGCCCGCGACCTCGTTGTTGGTGCTCAGTTTTTCAAGGGCCACGCACCGGCGCACGATAACCGGCCCGCTCATTGCGATGAGCACAGGCAAAGCCACAAGAATGATCGCGGACAGCCACAAGGGTTGGCTGGTCAGGAATATCATGGCCGCCTCCGTCCCGGCGCCTCCCGGCGCCCTCTGTTTGAAGCGCTAAGCGCCGTCGCCCCAGACCAGCTTGATCCTGAACTCGGGCGAAGCGTCGGCGGCTACGATCCACAGATCGCATTCCTGGCTCAGCGTCGCGCCGAACTCGATTTCGATTTTTTCCGGCCGTTTCGGCAACGCCTCGATCGAGGCCTCCAATGTCTTCACGAGTTCGCCGACCGACCCTAACGCGGCTCTGAACTCATCGACGCTCGCCCGCGTAAAGCCATCGGAGAGGCCGGCGTCGGGCTCCCCATCCTCCGGCCCGCCGCCGAAAAGGACGATTTTTCCATCGGAAAGGTCCACGATAATGCGCGCCGCCATAAGATTTTCTCCGTCATTTCATTTTCGGTTTAGATCACGATGATTTTGGATTTCAATAAAAATCCAAAATCATGAACGTGATCGATTCCATGAGGTTGGAGCGGGATGGAGACGGAAAACCGGTTCCCACTTTTCCTCATCCCGCTCCGGCAAGCCGCGAGACAAGTTTCTCGTAAAGCGGATTGGCCGCCGAAAATACATAGTCGAGCGCTGCGACGCTGACATGATCGGCGCCTTGCGCGATCAGCCAGTCGGCGAGCGGCGCGACCTTGTCCTGCGGACAGTTCAGCGTCAGGCGGCCATCGGCCGCGCGATAGCGCAACCGTGCTGAAAATTGCGCCTCCGCCGCGGCGATGAGCGCGGGCGCCGGATTGGCGAGCGCCGTCGTCACTTCCCGCGTCGTACGCGCTTCCTCCTCGGCCGCGATGCGCGAGAGGATCGCGCGCGCGCTCTCCCGCGCGGGCTCGCTCCAGTCGGCGCCAAGCGAGGCGACGAGATTGGCCTGCGAGCGCAAGAGGACGCCGTCGTCGAGAATTTTCAGGGCGTTGGCGGCCAGCGTCGCGCCGGTCGTCGTGATGTCGACGATGAGTTCGGCCTGCCCCGCGGCGGGCGCGCCTTCGGTCGCGCCGGAGCTTTCGACGATGCGATAATCGCTGACATGCATCTTGGCGAAGAAGCGGCGCGTCAGATTGATGTATTTCGTCGCAACGCGCATGCGCTCGCCGCGCCGCGCCCGGAAGCTCGCCGCAACATCCTCGAGGTCGGCCATGGTTCTGACATCGATCCACGCGCGTGGAGCAGCAACCACCACATTGGCGCCGCCAAACCCGAGCGGCGTCAAAAGCGCCACTTTCTCATCGGCGTCGGCCAGCGTC
>DAITNE010000446.1:0-2009 GCA_036834765.1 Methylocella sp. | reverse complement strand
CGCGGGCGAGGACAGGGGGGCGGAAGCGCACGAAGCGATAATCGATCTCCGGGGCTGGCGAGGTCGCCGCAATCGCGGCGTCGCGAAACACGGCCTTGGGATCAGCCGGAAGTTCGCCCGGAAAAATCGCCGCCTCCGTCTTGCCGTCGAACAGTTCGCCGCCGATGCGCTCGCCCTCGATCGGCGTCCCGATCACCGCCTCAAGCGCGGGGCCGCCATGTCCGTCGACCTTGGCCTCGCGCGTCGCGCGCACCGCCGCAAGGGCGATTACATCGACCTCGGCGCCGACGCCCTCGACGCGCGCGATCGCCTTTGCGGTCAGATGCCGCAAGATCGCCTCAAGCCGGTCATGGCTGGTGTGATGCAGATGATCGGCTTTCGTCGCCGCGAAAAGGATGCGGTCGATCTTCGGCCGGAACAGCGCCGACAGAATGTTGCTTCGTCCCGCCCGGAAGGCGGTCAGCACATCGGCGAGCGCGACTTCGAGGTCGCGCATCGCGGCGGGGCCTGCATTGAGCGCGGCCAGCGCGTCGACGAGAACGATCTGCCGGTCGAGCCGCGAGAAATGATCGCGGAAGAAGGGTCTGACCACATGCGCCTTATAGGCCTCGTAGCGGCGCTCCATCATGGCGGCGAGCGAGTTCGGCGCAAAGACATCATTGGGTTCGACGGCGAGTGGAGCGAAGGTCAGAGCCGGCGATCCGGCGAGGTCGCCCGGCATGAGAAAACGCCCCGGCGGCAGGCTGGAGAAGCCAAATTCCTCGGCGCGGCAGGCGCGCAGATAAGCGGTGAACAGTTCGGCCGCCTGGCGCGCCTCGGATTCGATGAATTTAGCTTTCGGGTCATTCTGGGCGGCTAAACCGCGCCATTGCGCAGCGAGCGGCGCGCGGGCGGCGCTCGATGCGGCGGCGAATGATTCCTTCGACCATTGCGCGAAGGATTTCGTCAGGAGCGGCAGGTCGAGCAACCATTCGCCCGGATAATCGACGATGTCGAGCGTCAGAAAATGCCGCCCGGGACGCAGCCCTCCTTTCTGCTGGAACGCGAGTCGAAGGCGCATTTCCGAGATTCGCCGCGTCGATTGCGGCCAGTGGCGGGCCTCCGGCCGTCCGCCCGGCCCCGCCAATGCGTCGATATGGTCCTCATAGGCGAAGCGCGGGACGTCGTCGTCGGGCTGCGGCTCAAGCGCGCCGCCGATCAGGCGCCCCTCGGCGTGGACGCGAAAGACCGGCAAGGTGTTTTTTCGCCCGCGCATGGCGGGGCTCGTCGCCTTGGTGAGATGTTCGATCAGCGCGGTGAGGAATATGGTCTTGCCCGCGCGGGAGAGGCCGGTCACGCCAAGGCGAACATGCGCGCCGGCGGAATAGTCGATAAGGCTGCGCGCGATGGCGCGAGTTTCGTACAGAAGATCCGGGATGAGGGGCAAGTGGAACGTCCGGCTGGCCTTCGGATGGGCGCGCCGGCACGCCGCACGCTAAGCGATGAACCAAAGGGAGCGAGTGAAATCAAGCGCTTTCGCAAGCGTCGTGGGTTATTTGGCGCCCCCGGTCAGTTCAGCGGCGCCGGATCGCCGCGCCCTGTCTTGTTGCGCTTCCGCTTCGATCGCCGCGGCGATGAGATCGTCGCGCGCTCCGAAGGGACCGATTTCAACCTTCGCCATGTTCCGCATGACGAGGGAGAGGTTGGCGCCGGGCGCGCCATCCGCCGCGAAAAGCTGCAAATCGTCGTCGGGGCCGGCGCCGACGCCTTCAACGGCGCGCAGCGCGTACTGGCGGATGCGCGCGCTTTCGTCGGCGCAGGCGAAGCCCGGCGCGGGCGTCGCAAACATCGGCATCGCCACCAGCGCGGCGATCGTCAAGGGGGTCTGCGTCGCAGGGCGCTCGCCCATGCCGACCGCAATCTCCGGCGCCGCCATCATCCTGATCGAGTGATCGGCCACGACCGAACGCCGCGGCTTTATCGCCGCCTGGCGGCCCGTTCCTCCGGTCGATTGCGGCCGGGCGAATCCC
>DAITNE010000445.1:0-2014 GCA_036834765.1 Methylocella sp. | reverse complement strand
GATGACCATCATGAACACGAGCATCATGAGCATGAGAATCCTGAGGAATCCTCGCACGGCCTGAAGCACTACCACGACGAGGATATGCAGTCGGTGGCCCTGACCATCGAGGGCGACGTCGATCCCGACAAATTCATGCCCTGGCTGAATGGCTACATCCAGACCGAAGGCGCCTCGATCCTGCGCTCCAAAGGCATCCTCGCCTTCAAGGACGAGCCGAAGCGCTTCGTCTTCCAGGGCGTCCATATGATCCTCGACGGCGATCTCCAGCGCGACTGGAAGCCGGATGAGAAACGCATCAGCCGCATCGTCTTCATAGGCCGCGACCTGAAAGAGAACGAAATCCGCGACGCATTTCTCGCCTGCGCGGCCTGATCAACTCTCATGGCCCCCTCGCAACCATCGCTCACCTCGCAACCATCGCTGACCTCGAACGTCGCCGCGTTCGGCGCCGGCGCGCCGGTGACGGCGGCGGCTTTTATCGACTCCGCGCCCGCGCTGGCGCTCGGCGACGGCCATGTGCTCTTCGCCGGCGCCGGTGAGACGCGGCGCGTCGCCGCGCATCCTGACGCCGCGATCCTCGTCGCCGCCAAGGCCGGCGATGCGCTGGCGACTGGGGGCGACGATGGCAGGGTCGCGCTGATCGGGGCGGACAGCGCCATGCGCGAGGTCGCACATGAAAAAGGCAAATGGATCGACGCGCTCGCCGGGCGCGCCGACGGCGCCCTCGCCTGGTCGACGGGCAAACAGGTTTTCGCCCGCGACGCCAAAGGCGAAATCAGGACGTTCGTTGCGCCGTCGAGCGTGCGCGGCCTCGCATTCCTGCCGAAGGGCTACAGGCTCGCCATCTCGCACTACAATGGCGCGAGCCTGTGGTTCCCGAACGCCGCGGCCGCGCCGGACGAGTTGCATTGGAAAGGCTCGCATCTCGACATCACTGTCTCGCCGGATGGGCGCTTCGTCGTTACGGCGATGCAGGAGAACGCTCTGCACGCCTGGCGCATCGCCGACAAGAAGGATCTGCGGCTCAGCGGCTATCCGGCCAAGCCTAGATCACTTTCCTGGTCCTCGGACGGCCATTGGCTCGCGACATCGGGCGCGGAAGCGGCCATCGTCTGGCCGTTCAACTCCAAGGAGGGTCCGGTGAACAAGGCGCCGCTCGAATGCGGCGTCAGGCCGGCCAGGGTCAGTTGCGTCGCCTTCCATCCAAAAAGCCCGGTGCTGGCGCAGGGCTATACCGATGGGCTGATCCTGCTGGTGCGCCTGCCCGACACCGCCGAACTTCTGGTGCGCGAGGGCGCGGGGCCTGAGGCGGCCATCACGGCCCTCTCGTGGGACGACGCCGGTTGCCGGCTGCTGTTTGGCGGAGCCGACGGCGGGGCGGGCCTTCTCACGATGCCGAGCTGACGCGGCAAGCTGCGCGAGCGTTAAAGCATTGTCACATGGCGCGGATAGTCATCTGAGGTTGCGCCCGCGATGAAGGCGGCCCCTTGCGCCGGGCGACGATCGCTTGAGGACGCCAGATGAACGAAATGCGCCGACCCGCGGCAGGGGAAGAACCGAGGACGTTGCGACGATCGCGCGCGGCTATGATCGCGCCGCGCTCGTACTGCAGGGCGGGGGCGCCCTCGGCGTCTATCAGATCGGCGTCTTCCAGGCGCTGACGGAAGCCGGCGTCGAGCCGAACTGGATTTCAGGCGTCTCGATCGGCGCAATCAATTCCGCGCTCATCGCCGGCAACCGACCGGAAAATCGGCTGAGGAACCTCGAAGCCTTCTGGGACAGGGTTTCAGGCCGCAAGATCTGGCCCTTTACGCCGCAAGGCGATCATTTCCGCGACCTGCGCAATCAGACGAGTTCGCTGTTCACGCTGCTCATGGGGCAACCGGGATTTTTCCAGCCGCGGCACACAAATCCCTGGCTGCAATTGCCGGGGGCGGACGGCGCGACCAGCTATTATGATTCCTCCTCGCTGAAGTCGTAGGTGGCAGGATGAGCGGATTTGAGGTCGTGA
>DAITNE010000444.1:0-2016 GCA_036834765.1 Methylocella sp. | reverse complement strand
CAGCCGGCCCTTGTTCTGGCCCTGAAATTCGGGTTCGCGAATGAACACCGAGACGAGAGCGGCGCAGGACGTCATGACGTCTTCGCTGCTGATCGCCGCCGCGCGCTTGCCCTGGCCGATACGCTCGGCGTGATCTTTCAGCCCGCGCAGCAGCGCCGAGCGGAGCCCCGCCTCGTGCGTCCCGCCATCCGGGGTCGGGATCGTGTTGCAATAGGAATGCACGAAGCCATCGTCGAGACTGAGCCAGCAAAGCGCCCATTCGAGCGAGCCATGGCCGCCCGGCTTCTCGACCTTTCCCGAAAAAATCGGCTCGATGACCAGATCCTTGCCCTCGATCTCCTGGGCGAGATAGTCCTTGAGGCCGCCCGGAAAATGCAGCACCGCCTCAGCCGGGGTGCTGGAATTGGGCTCAAGCCATTCCGGCGCGCAACGCCAGCGGATTTCGACGCCGCCGAAGAGATAGGCTTTCGCGCGCGCCATTTTGAACAGCCGCGCCGGTTTGAAATGCGCGCCCTTGCCAAAAATCTGCTCGTCCAGCTTGAAGCGCACGCGCGTGCCGCGCCGGTTCGGCGCCTTGCCGACCTGTTCGAGCTTGCTCGTCGGGACGCCGCGCACAAAGCTTTGCCGATAAAGAAGCTGGCCCCGCGCGACTTCGACTTCGAGATGCGCCGAGAGCGCGTTGACGACGGAGACGCCAACGCCGTGCAAGCCGCCGGAGATCTGATAGGCGCCGGAGTCGAATTTCCCGCCCGCGTGCAGCGTCGTCATGATGACTTCGAGCGCGGATTTCTTGGGGAATTTCGGATGCGGATCGACCGGGATGCCGCGGCCATTGTCGGTTACGGAGAGATAGCCCGACGCCTCATAGCTCACGTCGATGAAGGAGGCGTGCCCGGCTACCGCTTCATCCATGGCGTTGTCGATGACTTCCGCGAAGAGATGGTGCAGGCCCGATTCGTCGGCGCCGCCGATATACATGCCCGGCCGGCGGCGCACCGGCTCCAGCCCCTCCAGAACCTCGATGGAGGCGGCGGTATAGCCGGATTCACCCGGCGTCGCGCGGAGTTCGCGCGGGGCGCCATTCACGCCGCCTGAGCTTTTTGGATCCGGCCGTGCGGGGGCCTGTTTACGCGCCGCGCCGCCGAAAAGATCGCCATGATTCGCCATGAATGCGTCGATGCCTCGTTTGGGGAGGACATTATGCCACGAACGCCGCGCAAAAGGAACGGAACAGAAACGCTTTTAAGGGGATAGCGCAGTCCCCTGCGAGGAGGATCAAGGGTTCGCGTTAAGAAAACGGCGCCAAAACAAGAAATTCGATCTGTCATCGGGTTGCATCGGATCGGAAAGCGCTTCCAGCGGCGGCCGGACGCGAAAAGGGCGGCCCGAAGACCGCCCCCTGCTTCTCCCCGGAGCTGAAAGCCTCAGTAGGAATAATACATGTCGAACTCGACCGGATGGGGCGCCATTTCGAAGCGGATCACATCCTGGGACTTGAGTTCGATATAGCTGTCGATGAAATCGTCGTCGAAGACGCCGCCGGCCTTGAGGAAGGCGCGGTCCTTGTCGAGATTGGCGAGCGCATCGCGCAGAGAGCCGCAGACGGTCGGAATTTTCTTCAGCTCCTTCGGCGGCAGATCGTAGAGATCCTTGTCCATCGCCGGACCCGGATCGATCTTGTTGACGATGCCGTCGACGCCGGCCATCAGCATCGCGGAGAAGGCGAGATAGGGGTTCGCCGTCGGATCGGGGAAGCGGACCTCGACGCGCTTCGCCTTCGGATTCGACGTCGTCGGAATGCGGCAGGAGGCGGAGCGGTTGCGCGCCGAATAGGCGAGCAGAACCGGCGCTTCATAGCCGGGAACGAGACGCTTGTAGGAATTGGTCGACGGATTGGTGAACGCGTTCAGCGCGCGGGCGTGGCGGATGATGCCGCCAATGTAATAGAGGCATTCCTGGCTGAGGTCGGCGTATTTGTTGCCGGCGAACACCGGCTTGCCGTCCTTCCAGATCGAC
>DAITNE010000443.1:0-2019 GCA_036834765.1 Methylocella sp. | reverse complement strand
AATCATAGGTTTGCGCCAGCGCGGCCCCCGCCGGCAGGCCGAGGGCCAGAACCGCGAGCGCCGCGCGCAAGAGGCGTCCGACCGGACGTCCTCGCGGGAATCGTTGCAGGAGAAAGCCGCGAACCCATGCCTTCCTCATCAAAAGCCTATCGCACCTCTTGTCGCGCAAGCGCAAACCAGCCCGGCCTCAAGCGACGATCGCGCCGAGCGGGCCGCTTTCTCACGCCTTCGTGGTCTCACCGTGGCCATCCTGCGCACTGGAGCATTTTTTAGCGAAGCGGACGCCTCGCTTCGGCTGCCGCTCTTCTTAACGCCCCTTCGGGCGAAGAGCGACCGCCGTGGTTTCGCTCGCCGGTTCACGTGAAGAAAATGCGGGTAAAACGAAAAGTTAGCGCGATTTTTCGGTTCCCAGGGATCGAAAAACGCTCCAGCGCCCGATGCGCGACGAGCTATTTACAGCGTTCTGGCCCGGTTGGCGATGCGGGAAAAGTGATTGGGATGGCGGAAAGGCCGGCGCGGACACGGCGCTCGCCGATCGCCGCATCCGGGCCGATTTTTTTGGGCCGTGCTCGATCGCGCGCGGGAGCGCCCCGCTTCGGACGGAAATTCTTTGGCATAAATTATTGCATCTCGATAATTTATTTAGTATGTTGATAATCGGCTCCGAGAGCGATGCAGGGGGCGTGGAATGAGCAATGTCGTGAATTTTGAACCGCCGCCGCCGGCGGAGGTCGCGGAGCCCTCGCCGAACGAGCGCGCGATCCGGCGCTGGAGCCGCGCATTTTCGCGGCTGTTCGCGCTGGCTCTCGTTCTGTTCGTCGGCTTCGCCCTGCTGCTCGGCTGGGCCGTGCTCGCCTATGACGGCCCGTTTCTCTCGTTTGGGCCGGGCGGGATCTGGATCGGGCGGGCGCCGGACGCTGCCATGGGACTTATGCCCTTGACGGCGTTTTCGCCGGTTCAGCGCATCTGCGGCGCGCTCGCCATCGGGTTTTTGGCCATGCCGATGATTTTCATCCTGTTTCATTTGCGCGCGCTGTTCCGGCTCTATGCCGAAGGCATCGTCTTTGCGCCGGCCAACGCCCGGCGCCTTCGGTTGGCCGGTCTCGGCCTCATCCTTTACGCGTTCGCGCCCTTCGTCGCCAATCGCATGATCCTGATCGCCGGCGTGACGAACGATCCGGCCTGGCTCCATTTCGATGAAGCGCTGGCTCTTCTTCTCGGCGCGCTCTTCTTCGTCGCCGCGCGTGTCGCGGCGTTCGGGCGCGAGATCGAACAGGAACGGGACACCTTCGTCTGATGCCGATCCTCATGCGCCTCGATGTGATGCTGGCCAAGCGCCGCGTCCGCTCCAAGACGCTGGCGCAGGCCATCGGCGTCACGGAAGCCAATCTTTCGCTTTTGAAGTCCGGCAAAGTCAGCGGCGTGCGCCTTGCGACGCTCGCCGCGATCTGCCGCTATCTCGACTGCCAGCCGGGCGACCTCATCGAATATGTGCCCGATGACAGCGATTTGGGCCTGAAGGACGCCGTCTGACCCTCCAATGTTTCGCAGGTCCTCGATGTTCACGAGACATGCCGGTCGGCTCCGCCTCTTTGTCCTTATGCTGATTTTTCCCCTTGGCGCATGCGCGCCGGGCGAGCCAGGTCAGATCGATCAATCGTCATCCATAGAACGGCCGGCGCCGGGAGATTCGCGCGACATCGTCCCCGCGACGATTCCGTTCACGCTCGACGCGCAACGCATCATTCTGGAAGTCGCTTTCAGAACGCCCGACGGCGGTTCGCGCAAGACCCTCGTCTGGTTCAACATGGGAATGCCGGCGCCAGTGCTGTCGAAGGCGCTTTATCGGGAGCTTGGGATCGATCGCGGCCAGCCCCTGCGCCTTGCAATTGGCTCGGGCTCGATCGAGATCGCGCCGGGCGCGGTGGTCGATGGCGACGGCGGCGTCGGCGCGCCCGATTTCGCCCATCTCTTCGCGCCGCGCCTGGTCGAAGCCATGCTGCCCGCCGCCATCTTCCA
>DAITNE010000442.1:0-2036 GCA_036834765.1 Methylocella sp. | reverse complement strand
TGTCCTCGAGCCGCAGCGCCTTCAGCGGCTTGAAGCCGAACACATTGCCGATGATCGAGGCCGAGAGGTTCGCGATCGAGCCCGGCTCGAAAAGATCGAGTTCATAGGCGATGAAGGCGAAATAGGAGCCGGGCGAATTCGGCACGGGATCGACCCGGTAGCATTTCGCCCGGTATTTGTCGCATGCGGTCAGGCGGTCGGTCCACACGACGGTCCATGTCGCTGTCGAGGATTCGCCGGCGACGGCCGCCGACGCCTCGATCGGATCGACGCCGTCTTGTGGCGTGACGCGAAAGCAGGCGATGAGGTCCGTATCGCTTGGCGCGTAATCGGGCTGCCAATAGCCCATCTTGCGGTATTCCATGACGCCTGCGGAAAAGCGCGAGCGGGCGGCGGGTTCCTTTTCAGATGTCATAGGACCATTCTCCGTTTGACGCTTTCGCCTGCGCGCGCCTACTCCGCGGCCGAGCGCTGCAGACGCGCGCGCGGGTCGAGCCCGCCCGAGGCGTAGCGCTTGGCCATGGCGGACATCGGAAGCACTTTTATCTTCGACGCATTGCCTGCCGTTCCGAATTGCTCGAGACGCAGCTTGCAGACAGCGCGCATGGCGTCCATCGCGGGCTTCAGGAATTTGCGCGGATCGAATTCGTCTTTGAATTGCGTTGCGACGCGGCGGAACTGTCCGGTCATTGCGAGCCGGCAGTCGGTGTCGATATTGACCTTGCGAACGCCATGCTTGATGCCGCGCACGATCTCCTCGACGGGCACGCCGAAGGTCTGCCGCATGGCGCCGCCATTGACGTTGAAGATATCCTGCAGATCCTGCGGCACCGACGACGACCCGTGCATGACGAGGTGCGTATTCGGCAATTTGGCGTGAATCTCCTCGATCACCCGCATCGAGAGGATGTCGCCGTCGGGCTTGCGCGAGAATTTATAGGCGCCGTGCGACGTCCCCATCGCGATGGCCAGCGCATCGACCTTCGTGCGCATGACGAAATCGACCGCCTGGTCCGGATCCGTCAGCAGCTGGTCGAGGCCGAGCTTGCCTTCGGCGCCATGGCCGTCCTCCTGTTCGCCGGTTCCGTGTTCGAGCGAGCCCAGAACGCCGAGTTCGCCCTCGACCGACGCCCCGACGAGATGAGCGAATTCGGCGACCTTCGCGGTGATCGCGACGTTGTAATCGTAGGATGCGGGCGTCTTGGCGTCGGCTTCGAGCGAACCGTCCATCATGACGGATGAAAATCCATACTGGATGGCGCTGAGACAGGTCGCTTCGCTGTTGCCGTGATCCTGATGCATGCAGACCGGAATGTCCGGATAGATGTCGATCAGCGCCTCGATCATCTTGGCGAGCATGATGTCGTTTGCGTAGGCGCGCGCGCCGCGGCTCGCCTGAATGATGACGGGCGCATCGACCGAGGCGGCGGCCTCCATGATGGCGAGGCCCTGCTCCATGTTGTTGATGTTGAAGGCGGGGACGCCATAGCTATGCTCGGCTGCGTGGTCGAGCAATTGTCGAAGCGTGATTCTGGCCATGAGTTATTCTCCGTCGCACAGTGCCGGTTTCGGCTTCGCCGCCAGGCTCGTCCCGGCGTTGCAGCCATTCTGGTTGACGCCTCGCCCTATATCGCGAAGCGGTTCTGCTGATCGCGAAACTATTCCGCGACAGCCGTCTCACCCTCCGCCATCCGATCGATCTCCGCCGCATTCGTCGCGGCGGGCGAGCGTTATTGTTTTCTTTGCGTTGCTTCAGCCGCCGCTTTGGCCGCGATTTGGGCGTGGGCCGCGACGACGATCGCGTCGACCGTAATGCCGAACTTCCTGAAGAGGTCGCCGGCGGGCGCGCTGGCGCCGAATGTCGACATGCCGACGAAAGCGTCGTCGGGGCCAAGCGCGATATCCCAGCTCTGGCGCACGGCCGCCTCGATGGCGACCCGCGGCGCCGTTCCGATCACGCTCCTGCGATAGGCCGCGGGCGCGGCGGCGAAGAGTTCGAAGCAGGGCATCGAGACGACGGCGGCCCTGACGCCCTC
>DAITNE010000441.1:0-2041 GCA_036834765.1 Methylocella sp. | reverse complement strand
GAAACCGAGGCGCATCTTGCCGCGGCGGGCTCGGCTTCGCTCGCCGATGCGGCAGCTGCGAGCGTCGTCTTGTTCGATATCGGCGGCGGCTCGTCGGAAATCGTTTGGCTTGGGCAAGAGCTTGGGGAAGCGGCCGGGCAGGGGGGCGGGCAGAATTGCGGACACGCGCCGCCCGTCGATGCGGCGTTGCGCGAGCGGGTCCGCTTCTGGGTATCGCTGAAACTTGGCGTCGTTACCCTCGCGGAGAAATTCGGGGGCCTCGAGGTATCCGACGCGACCTTCGAGGCGATGGTCGAGCATGTCTCCGAGGAACTGAGCGACTTCGTCGTCATGGTCGGCGCGGAGCGTCGCTGCCGCAATTTCCATCTGCTCGGCACGTCGGGGACAGTGACTACGATCGCCGGCGTCTTTCTCGGTCTTTCGCGCTATGATCGCCGGCGCGTCGACGGCCTTTGGATGTCGAGCGAGGACGTCAGCCGCGCCGTCTCGTCACTGCGCAAAATGACCTACGACGAGCGCGCCATGAACGGCTGCATCGGGGCCGGCCGCGCCGATCTCGTTCTCGCCGGATGCGCCATACTCGAAGCGATCCGCCGCGCCTTCCCGGCGGAGCGAGTGCGAATCGCCGATCGCGGCCTGCGCGAGGGCATGTTGATGCAATTAATCCAAGCGGACCGCCGCCCGGCGCGCACGATGACCGGGCGATGACCGAAACAAAGGCGCCTTCGGGTCGCGAGGGCGGCCGCTCGCTGAAGACGCGGGTCAAGACCGCGCGCAAGCGCACGCTCTCCTCGACTCTCTGGCTACAGCGCCAACTCAACGATCCCTATGTCGCCAAGGCCAAGCGCGAGGGACTGCGCTCGCGGGCGGCGTTCAAGCTGATCGAAATCGACGAGCGCTATCATTTTCTCAAAACCGGCCAGAAGATTATCGATCTCGGCGCCGCGCCAGGCGGCTGGTCGCAGGCCGCCGCCGCGCGAATTGGCGCCAATGAGGGCAAAGGCAGAATCATCGGCATCGACCTCCTCGACATCGAGCCGCTGCCCGGCGCGGAGTTCAGGGTGATGGATTTCCTCAGCGAGAATGCGCCGGACCTGTTGATGCAATGGCTCGGCGGCAAGGCGGATGTCGTGCTCTCCGACATGGCCGCCAATGCGACGGGGCACAAGAAGACCGATCATTTGCGGATCGTCGGCCTCGTCGAACTCGCCGCGGATTTCGCCTGCCGGGCGCTGGCGCCGGGCGGCGTTTTCCTCGCCAAGGTTTTTCAGGGCGGCACGGAGAACGAGCTGCTCGCCCGCCTCAAGCGGGATTTCGCCGTGGTGCGCCACGTCAAGCCGCAGGCGAGCCGCGCCGATTCGTCCGAACTCTACGTCCTTGCCACCGGGTTCCGCGGCCGGGCGGTTAGTTGAGCTTCGCCGCCGCTCTTATCCGGGATCAGCGCTAGATCGAAGCGTCGAGCCGGTGGCGCAAGGCTGCGAAGACATCGCGAAACATCTGCGGCGTCAGCACGCCCGTATTGGTGTTGTAGCGCGAGCAATGATAGCTGTCGAACAGACGGATCTGCCTTCCATGCGGCTGCGCGAGATCATGTTCGGCGCCATGGCCGAAGGGAAACATCGAGAGTTTCAGGTCCAGCGCGCGCAAAATAGAATCATGCGCGATGCGGCCAAGCGCGACGATCGCGCGAAGGGCGGCGAGGTCAGCGATGGTCGCGCCGAGAAAGCCGCGGCATGTCGCGATTTCCTGCGGCGTTGGCTTGTTCTGCGGCGGAACGCAGCGGACGGCGTTGCTGATGGCGCAGTCCTTGAGGCGTAGACCATCATCGCGGCTCGCGCGATAGGCGCCTTCCGCGAAGCCGAATTCGAGCAAGGTTGCGTAAAACAGCTCGCCGGCGAAATCGCCGGTGAAGGGGCGGCCTGTGCGATTGGCGCCGCGCAGCCCGGGCGCCAGTCCGACGATGAGCGCGCGGGCCCGCGGCTCGCCAAAAGTCGCAACCGGCGCATTATGCCAGGAAGGCTCCGCGGTCCGGATCGACTGA
>DAITNE010000440.1:0-2055 GCA_036834765.1 Methylocella sp. | reverse complement strand
CGCGCGCGGTCCTGGTGTCGATATGCCTGAAATCCTCGCGCAGATTTTCATGCGCCAGCTCGGCGATGGTTCCGGCGAGCTCGACGCCGGTGGCGCCCCCGCCGATGATGACGAAGGTAAGCAGCGCCTTCTGGCGCTCCGGATCCGTTTCGCGCTCGGCGCGCTCGAAAGCCAGCAGAATGCGCCGGCGGATCGTCGTCGCATCCTCCAGCGTCTTGAGGCCGGGCGCGAAGGGCTCCCATTCGTCGTGGCCGAAATAGGCGTGGCGGGCGCCCGTCGCCAGAACAAGCGTATCGTAGGCGATCGCGCCGCCATCCTCGAGCAGCACCTTGCGGGCCTCGGTGTCGATCCCTGAGACAGCCGCGAGCAGCGTCTCGGCATCTTTGCGTTTGTGCAGCAGCTGGCGCACGGGCCAGGCGATCTCCGACGTCGAAAGCGTCGTGGTCGCGACTTGATAGAGGAGGGGCTGAAACAGATGATGGTTGCGCCGATCGATGACCGTTATCGCGACGGGTGCCCCGGCGAGGCCCATGACGACCTGAAGGCCGCCAAACCCGGCTCCGACGACGACGACATGATGGGGCGCGGCATGATCTGTCAAAGCTTCGTCCTTTTTCCAGTGTCCCGAGAGAGCGGGCGGTTCCCGTCCGCGACGAACGCGGATCTTTTTCTACCAGCTAAGCTGCGATCTGGCGAGGCGAGGACCGCTTCCCCGGCCGCCGCGCGGCTGCTATCGACTGGGATCCAAAAGTTCCGCTCCCAGCCAGAAGAAGTCCGCCCGATGGCATCTCCCCGGCTCCGTCTCCTCGCGCGGAGAATTTCTGTCTTTTTTCTGTTCGTCATTGGCCTTTGCTCCGCGATCTGGGGCGGCTTCGCGCTGTGGTTTCAATTGCCGCTGTCCGAAGGCCCGCGCATCGCCGCCATCGCAGCTTTTTGCGCGCTCGCCGCTCTCGCGCTCGTCGGCCTGTTCGTGCGGCGCCTCCGGCCCGCGGGCTTCGCCTATGCGCTGGCCTTCGCCGCGCTTCTTGTCTGGTGGTCGACCATTCTGCCGAGCAATGATCGCGATTTCGCTGCGGACGTCGCGCATGGCGTCACCGGCGTCGTCGAGGGTGATGAACTAAAGCTCAAGAACGTGCGCAATTTTTCCTGGACGTCGCCGATGGACTACACCGAAAACTGGGAAACGCGTAGTTACGATCTGTCGCAGATCCAGTCGGCCGATTTCTACCTCGTCTATTTCATGGGCCCGTTGATCGCCCATTCGATGGTGAGTTTCGGCTTCAGCGACGGGCGCCATCTCATGTTCTCGATCGAGATTCGCAGACAGCGCGGCGAGGCGTTTTCGGCGATCGCCGGATTCTTCAAGCGTTACGAGTTGGTCTTTCTCGCCGCCGACGAACGCGACTTTTTGTTCCTGCGCAAAGCCCAGAACGAGGACGTCCGGCTCTATCGCCTAAAAACTTCGCCGCAAGCGGCCCGCGCGCTGCTGCTTCGATACGTAAGCGAGGCGAACGATCTCGCCACGCATCCGCAGTTCTACAATACGCTGACCGCGAATTGCACGACGAGCATCTTCCTGATGCTGCGCGCGCTGTCGCCAGAATTTCCACTCGACTGGCGAGTCCTGCTCAACGGCTTTCTGCCGTCCTTCGCCTATGAGCACGGCCTCGTCGACACATCGATTCCGCTGCGCGAACTGATCGACCGCGCAGCCGTGTCGGACCGCATCGAGATGGGCCTCACCGAGGAGGCGTTCGGCGCGAGGCTGCGCGACGGCCTGCCAAACCCGAATTGAGAGGCCTTCGTCGCAATCGTTGAAGCCGTTGGCGTCGCCGGCGCGGCTTTTTTTGCGGGAACCGTCTTCGCGCATTGCAGTTCCTTCGGCTCCGACAACCCTAACGAAGGGAGACGCCAATGAAGAAGGCAACATTGATCAGCGGCATAGCATCGGCTGCGCTCGTCGCGAGCCTGGCGATGGCCGAGGCGCAGACGAAGGGCGGGGAGATGGATGGGGTGCCGTCGCCCGCAGCCGGACCCGCCGGCGAGCCAAGCCAC
>DAITNE010000439.1:0-2061 GCA_036834765.1 Methylocella sp. | reverse complement strand
GCCCCATTCGGCCACCTCGCGCGCGGAGCCCGCCGTATCGGCCGCGACATGGGGGCTGAGCTTCAGCTTGCGGATGATCTTGCGGCATTGGCCGAGCGCATGGACGTGGCTGTAGACGGATTTGATGTCGCCGAGCTTCGCGCCCTTGAGGCCGAGCAGCTGGAAATGGATCGGCAGGAAATACTCGGCCACGACATGGAGATTGGCGCTCGGCAGCAGATGATGGATGTCCGCGACCCGCCCGGCGATGGAGTTCTCGATCGGAATCATGGCAAGCTGCGCGTCGGCCTCGGTGACGGCGCCGAGCGCGTCCTCGAAGGTGTCGAACGGCAGCGCCTCCCAGCCCGGATAAACGTTCTGGCAGGCGATATGGGAATTGGCGCCGGGTTCGCCCTGATAGGCGATTTTCCGAATGGTCATGAATGCGCAAGCCTTGTCGCGGGATCGAAACCGAAGCCTATGCACCTTCCGGCGGTGGGCGGAAAGCTCTTGTTGGCCGCGCGGGCGGGAAAAAGCGGTGACGGCGCGTTGAAAGGGCGCGCCTGCCTGCAAATTCCGCGCGCTGGCGACAAAAAGAAGCATTGCGCGGGGCCGCTCGATATTGTGTTGGAAGCCGCGCTGCGGATAAGCTATGCAGCGTCCAGTCTAGCCGAAGCCTTGACGTGCGGGCATTGATCGAGCCTTGACGGTGCGAAGTCTCGGCCGGGACCGGAGAGAGGGTGGAGAGAGCGCCATTGGATACTTTCGAAATTAACAAAATCGCCGGAGCGATTCTTGGCTCTTTACTTCTCGCCATGGGGCTTAGCGTTATCGGACAGATGATTTTCGCCCATGGACCGCTGCTGAAGCCCAGCTATGACCTGCCGGTCCCCACGGAGACGACGGCGGCTGGCGGAGAGGGCGGCGGCGCGCCGGCGGCGGCGCCGCTTCCCGAGCGCCTCGCCAAGGCTGATGTTTCGAAGGGGCAGGCCAACACCAAAGCCTGCCAGGCCTGTCACAATTTCGAGAAGGGCGCCGGGGCCAAGGTCGGTCCCGATCTTTATGGCGTCGTCGATCGCCCCAAGGGCTCGGTCGCCGGCTTCGCCTATTCCGACGGCATGAAGGCCAAGGGCGGCGACTGGACCTTCGACGATCTCGATCACTTCCTCACCAATCCGAAGGCCTATGTGAGCGGCACGAAAATGGCCTTCGCGGGTGAGGCCGATCCGCAAAAACGCGCCGACATCATCGATTATCTGCACACCCTCTCGGACGCTCCGGTCCCGCTGCCGGCCGCCGCCGCCGCGCCGGCAAAAGAAGCCGCGCCCGCCGCGCCCGCCAAAGAGGCCGCGCCCGCCAAAGAGGCGGCACCCGCCGCGCCCGCTGGAGAGGCCGCACCCGCTGGGGAGGCCGCGCCCGCGAAATAGCCGGCATCAGGCGCGAGCTTTGCTGTTTAACGCAAGCGCCGGGCTTCAACCCGGCGTTTTCGCGTTCACCCGGTTCATTAAATAGCGGTCATTGAAGCTTGGCGCGCGTCATCATAAAACCCACATAAGGGGGCCGTCTCGCTTGCGGCTCTCCTCCGTTTCGCTTATCGCGCCTCATACGCCCCGGCGGGATCTTAAAAAAATCCGTTTCGCCGCGCGGCGGACGCCGCTTTTGACCGGGATGCATTCTTTGTCGAACCCTTGGCCGAACCCCTTCCTTTTCTCGCGCCGCGCCTTTTTGCAGCTGTCCGCCGGGGGCCTTATCCTGCCCCGCCTGTTCGCGGGCGAGGCCGCCGCGGCGGCCGAGGAGGGCGGCGCAACCGAGGTTCACGGCCTTTCGGTTTTCGGCGATCTGGCGCAGCCGCCGGACTTCAAGGCGTTCGCTTACGTCAACGTCGACGCGCCGAAGGGCGGCGCGGTCTCGGGCGACGTCCCCGGCACCTTCGATTCGCTCAACGCCTTCATCCTGCGCGGCGATCCGGTCACCGGCATGGACAATGTGTTCGACAGCCTGCTGAAAAACAGCCTCGACGAACACGACGCGCTCTACAGTCTCGTCGCCCGCGCGATCCGCATTTCGCCGGACAAGCTGACC
>DAITNE010000438.1:0-2078 GCA_036834765.1 Methylocella sp. | reverse complement strand
CGACCCTCATCCCGAACTTCACTCCCCTTGAAGGCCGCCAATGCGTCGAGTACGGTCGCGCTGTTTCCGGGCCAGGTCACGACCGGCGTCTCCGCGCGGGACGGCATCAGGGCGGCGGCGAAAGACCACCGCATCAACGTACCGGCGCTCTCCGCGATCAGCCTCGCGGGAGGCCTCATCGGCGGCCTTCTGCTCCTCGTCACGCCGGCCTCGCTGTTCAACCGCATCATCCCCTGGCTCATTTTGTTCGCGACGCTCGTGTTCGCCGGCGGCAATGCGCTGCACCCGGAGAGCGCGCGCTTCCGGCTGAACCGCACGGGAGTCCTGATCGCGCAGGGCGTCGTCGCCGTCTATGGCGGCTATTTCGGCGGCGGCATCGGCATCCTGATGCTGGCCGCGCTGACGCTCTACGGGCTGCGCGACATCTGGCTGATGAACAGCTTGAAAATCCTTCTCGCCGTCTTGATGAACGCCGCCGCCGTCGTCACCTTCATCATCGCCGGGCTGGTGCATTGGAAACTGACGATCCTAGCCGCGGTCGCGGCGATCATCGGCGGCTATGTCGGCATCCACGCCGCGCGCCGTCTGCCGCAGGGCATCGTCAAGGGATTCGTCATCGCCATCGGGCTCGTTCTCACGGTCTATTTCTTCGTGAAATCGGCCTGACTGCTTAGAGCTGCGGGGAAGCCAGACCCATGACCTCGATGCGATATGTCTATTTCGATGGCGCAGGCGGTCCCGAGGTGATCAGGATTGCGACCGCCGAAGCGCCGGCGCCAGGTCCCGGAGAGGTTCTGATCGAGGTCGCGGGCGCCGGCGTCAACCGGCCGGACTGCATGCAGCGTCTTGGCGTCTATCCCCCGCCGCCCGGCGAATCCGCTATTCCGGGGCTCGAGGTCTCGGGCCGCATCGTTGCGCTCGGGCCGGACGTCGCGACGCCGCGGCTCGGCGACGAGGTCTGCGCGCTCGTCGGCTCCGGCGGTTACGCCGACTATTGCGTCGCCGCCGCGCCGCTTTGCCTCCCCGTCCCGAAGGCCTTGAGCGTCATCGAGGCGGCCGGCATTCCCGAAACCTTTTTCACCGTCTACGACAATGTTTTCACGCGAGGCCGCCTCGCGGCGGGGGGGACGTTGCTGGTTCATGGCGGCTCCGGCGGCATCGGCTCGACGGCCATCCAGCTCGCCAAGGCTTTCGGCGCGACGGTGATAGCGACCGCCGGATCGGACTCGAAATGCGCCTTCTGCCGCACGCTCGGCGCCGAACTCGCGATCAACTACAAGACGCAGGATTTCGTCGCCGAGACGAAGGCGTTCACGGAGGGGCGCGGCGTCGATCTCGTGCTCGACATGGTCGGCAGCTCCTATTTCGCCCGCAATCTTTCCGCCCTCGCAATCGAAGGGCGCCTCGTGCAGATCGCCGCCGCTGAGGGCGGCGTGATCGAGAAATTCAATCTGTGGACGATGCTGACCAAGCGACTGACCATCACCGGCTCAACCTTGCGCGCCCGGAGCGTGGCGCAAAAGGCTGAAATCGCCGCGGCCTTGCGCGAAAAAGTCTGGCCGCTGCTGGAGGCCGGCAAGGTCAAGCCGGTCATCCACGCGACCTTTCCGCTTGAAGAGGCGCGGCAGGCGCACGAACTGATGGAATCATCCGCTCACACAGGCAAAATCCTGCTCGTGACGGGAAAGTAGGCGCTGAGAGACTCGACCAGCTCCTTGCATTCTTCCATATGTCGGCTAATATCGACAGATGGAAAGCGAAACCGCGATGGAGATTCTGGCGGCGCTGGCGCAAGGCACGCGCCTCGATGCGTTCCGCCTGCTCGTCAAGCATGCGCCGGACGGCCTTCCCGCCGGCGACGTCGCCCGCCTTCTCGGCGTCCCGCACAACACGCTATCGGCGCATTTTTCGGTGCTCGCCCGGGCGGGCCTCGTCGAGGCCGAGCGCAAGAGCCGGTCGATCATCTATCGCGCCGACCCTGGCGCGATCCAGCGGCTCGCCGCTTTCCTCATCGAGGATTGCTGCGGCGGGCGGCTCGGCGATTGCGCGCCGCCGCTCGCGGCGGCGGCCCCTTGTTG
>DAITNE010000437.1:0-2078 GCA_036834765.1 Methylocella sp. | reverse complement strand
GGCCCCGGCGGCGGAGCGCCAGGCGCGGCCGGCTTTGGCGCAGGCGCTCCCGGCATAGGCCCGAACTGTTTTTGCAGGGCGGCGATCTGCTCCGGCGTCGGCTGCGGCATGCCGATGCCCCCGCCCACGCCGCCCCCAGGCAGCCCAAGCGCCTGCCCCATTTTCGCGAGCGCGCCGCCGCGCTTGGCGCCGCCCATGGATTTCATCATGTCGGCCATCTGGCGGTGCTGCTTCAGCAGCCTGTTGACGTCCTCGACCTTGACGCCGGAGCCCGCCGCGATGCGCTTCTTGCGCGAGGCTTTGAGGATATCGGGGTTGCGCCGCTCCTGCCCCGTCATCGAGGAGATGATCGCGCGCTGGCGCTTGATGACGCGGTCGTCGAGATGGACGGCGGCCATCTGGTCCTTGATCTTGGCCATGCCGGGCAGCATGCCCATAATGCCCCCTAAGCCGCCGATCTTCTCGACCTGCGCCAGCTGCTCGGAGAGATCGTCGAGATCGAACTTGCCCTTGCGCATGCGATCCGCGATGCGCTGGGCCTTCTCCGCGTCGATCGATTGCGCGGCCTTCTCGACGAGCGAGACGATGTCGCCCATGCCGAGAATGCGGCCGGCGATGCGGGCCGGATGGAAATCCTCCAGCGCGTCCATTTTCTCGCCGGCGCCGAGCAGTTTTATGGGTTTGCCGGTGACGGCGCGCATCGAGAGCGCCGCGCCGCCGCGCCCGTCGCCGTCGACGCGCGTCAAGACAATGCCGGTGATGCCGACGCGTTCGTCGAAGCTCTTGGCGAGATTGACGGCGTCCTGGCCGGTCAGGGCGTCGGCGACGAGCAGGATCTCGTGCGGGCGCGACGCCGCCTTGATGTCGGCCATCTCCTGCATCAGGGCTTCGTCGATATGGGTGCGCCCCGCGGTGTCGAGCAGGACGACGTCATAGCCCTGCAGGCGTGCGGCCTGTTCGGCCCGGACGGCGATCTGCACGGGGGTCTGCCCGGCGATGACGGGCAGCGTATCGACGCCGATCTGGCGCCCGAGCACGGCGAGCTGCTCCTGCGCCGCCGGACGTTTCACGTCGAGCGAGGCCATCAGCACCTTGCGCTTCATGCGCTCGTTGAGGCGCTTTGCGATCTTGGCGGTGGTGGTGGTTTTTCCCGCGCCTTGCAAGCCGATCATCATGATGGCGACGGGCGGAACGGCGTCGAGATTGATCGGTTCGGCCTCGGCGCCCAGCGTCTCGATCAGCACGTCGTTGACGATCTTGACGACCATCTGGCCCGGCGTCACCGATTTCACGACATTGGCGCCGACGGCGCGGGCGCGCACCTTGTCGACGAACGAGCGCACCACGTCGAGCGCGACATCGGCCTCGAGCAGGGCGCGCCGAACCTCGCGCAGCGCGACGTCGACGTCCGCCTCCGAGAGCGCGCCGCGCCGCGTCAGCGTGTCGAAAATGGATGAGAGCTTTTGCGAAAGCCCTTCGAACATGCGTCTTTTCCTGTGCCGCGCCTACCCAAACGCCCAACGCGCTTCGCGCCCGGGGGCGCCAAGCGCTGCCGGACGTTCACCGCTCGCCTCTAAGGGCGCACCGGCTCGCGCGTTGAAAGCCTCATTTCGGGAAAGGCTTAAAAAAGGTCAATCGCCCGCCGGGCCGGCAAAGTCAAGGAATTCGCGTGACGACGCCGCCGGCGCCATTTGCCCGCGCAGCGGAACATGATAGATCGGGGTCCGCGCGGCAAGGCTCCGCTGCGCTCGAAAATGCTCCCGCGTCCCGGTAGCTCAGCAGGATAGAGCAACGGTTTCCTAAACCGTAGGTCAGGGGTTCGAATCCCTTCCGGGACGCCATCCGTTCTCGACAGTCCCGCACCCACGCACGGTGCGTGCGGGAATTTGACTATCACGGTTTCGTCATCTTGTCGATGGCTTGGCGGGCGAGTCGCCGCCTGTCCGCGCTTTTCGTGTACGTCGCCGATTCCCTCGATCCATCGCCCCAGCCGAACAGGGCATTTAGTTCCCGCTCGCTGGCCCCTGCGTTGGCCGCCCTGGTCGCGCCCAATTTCCTAAGCCCGTGCGAACTGCCTG
>DAITNE010000436.1:0-2115 GCA_036834765.1 Methylocella sp. | reverse complement strand
CAGCGAGGCCGTGCCGACGGTCGCGCCCTTGGGGAGGCCGCGCGGATGGACTGCGTGCGGCGATATCCAGGCGTCGCGCACGTCCTCGCGCGGGAGGTAGCCGAGAATGAGGATCTCGTCCGGGAGAAACGTCGGCACATCCTTGGCCGAATGCGCGGCGATATTGACCTCGCCGCGCATGAGGGCGAGGTCAAGCTCCTTTGTAAACAGGCCCTTGCCGCCCGCTTCGCTCAGGGCGCGGTCGGTAATGGCGTCGCCGGTCGTCTTGATGACGACGATTTCGATTCCCGCGCCATCGACGCCATGCGCCTCTGCTAGGCGGCTTTTGAGTTCGCGCGCCTGCGCCAGCGCGAGGGGGCTTCCGCGCGTTCCGATTCTCAAGTTGAACTCCTGGCCGGATTGGCGGGTCGCAGCGGGAATCGTGGATTTCCTTTTTAAATCTTATGGTTCTATAGGGAGAACCTTGGCTTGGCCGCGTCGGTCGCCAGGGCCCGCGACGCCAATCCGATTAAACCATTTCGCCGCGCCCGCAATGGCAAATCGCGGGGCCGCGGCGGCCGTGACGAAAGTTTGAAGGGCCGCCATGCGCGTTCTTGGTATTGAAACCACCTGCGACGAGACCGCCGCCGCCGTCGTCCGGCTACAGCCCGGCGGCGGCGGCGAAATCCTCTCGAACGAAGTGATGAGCCAGATCGCCGAGCACGCCGCCTATGGCGGGGTAGTGCCGGAGATCGCCGCCCGCGCGCATATCGAGGTGCTCGACCGGCTGGTCGTGCGTGCGCTGGAGCGCGCCGGCGTCAGGCTCGCAGATCTCGACGGCGTCGCCGCGGCGGCGGGACCGGGCCTCATCGGCGGCGTCATCGTCGGGCTGACCATGGCCAAGGCGCTGGCGCTGGCCAGCCGCAAGCCGTTCATCGCCGTCAATCATCTCGAAGCCCACGCCCTCACCGCGCGGCTCACCGACGGGCTTTCCTTCCCTTATCTCCTCCTGCTCGTGTCCGGCGGCCACACCCAGCTCGTCGCCGTCAAGGGCGTCGGCGATTATGTGCGGCTCGGCTCGACCGTCGACGACGCCGTCGGCGAGGCCTTCGACAAGGTGGCGAAACTGCTCGGCCTGCCCTACCCCGGCGGCCCGCAGGTGGAGATCGCCGCGGCCAGGGGCGATCCCACGCGCTTCGATTTTCCCCGGCCGATGCAGGGGCGCGCGAAACCCGATTTCTCCCTCTCCGGCCTCAAGACGGCGGTGCGCCTGGAGGCGCAGCGCATCGGCGCGCCGAGCGGGAGGGACGTCGCCGACCTCTGCGCCTCGTTCCAGGCGGCGGTGGTCGATACGCTAATAGACCGATCCCGCGCGGGACTGCGTCTTTTTCGCGAGACCGTCGGCCCCTGCGACGCGATGGTCGTCGCCGGCGGCGTCGGCGCCAATGGCGCGATCCGGCGGGCGCTAGGCCGCTTTTGCGGCGAGAGCGGCATCAAGCTGGTTCTGCCGCCGCCGCACCTTTGTACAGACAATGGCGCGATGATTGCTTGGGCGGGCATCGAACGCCTCTCGCTCGGCCTCACAGACGATATGACCTTCGCCGGAAAGCCGCGCTGGCCCCTCGATTCCAATGCGGAAGCCGCCCATCACGGCAAGGCGTAGGGGGTGTTTCACGTGAAACAGGGGCAAAAGGGTGTTTCACGTGAAACATCCGAGAGCGTGCGTGAAGACGGCGCGCCAAATTGACGCTTTTGCGTAGAATTTTACGGTTCGAGACCGGGCGCGCCGCGTAAGATCGCGGAAAAAGCAAAGCAGATTAACAACCAATTGACGCTGACCCGGCGCGCAATTGGCGTTCGATTGGCGCTGAACATGATTGCCGGCGCCGGGCCTGCGCCGATCGCGGCGCGAATGGGCCGCGACGCGATGGCGATGCGTCATTGTTCCAAATCGAAAAGTCGCTAATGTGCGTGCGCATTGAAGGCAAGCCGCCGACGGGAAGCGGCGGAGGTGATGGGCGTCGTCAAGGACAAGCCCCGAAAACGGCGCGCCTAGGGAGGGACCGGATGACCAAGCGTTGTCGATTCTCGGTGCTTTAGGTCCGGCGTCCCGGAATGCCCAGTTGCGCCTTCACG
>DAITNE010000435.1:0-2130 GCA_036834765.1 Methylocella sp. | reverse complement strand
CCCTTCGAGATCAACCCCGAGTTGCCGCCCGCGGGCCAGGACCGCGCCGCCTTTCTGGCGGAGAAATACGGTCCCCCGCAGGAGGCTCGCGAAGCGCTCGCGAGCCTCGCCGAAATCGCGCGCGAATTCAGACTCGCCTTCGCCTTCGACAAGATCGGGCGGCAACCCAATACGCTTGAGGCGCACCGGGTCGTCCGCCTCGCCCGCAATTTTGGCGCCGAGATCAAGATGGTCGAGGCCCTGTTCGGCGCCTTCTTCCACGACGGTCAGGACATCGGCGATCGCGGCGTTCTCGTCGCGCTGGCCGCCAAGACCGGCCTAGATCCCCGCCTCGTCGCGGATTTCCTTGCCGGCGCCGAGGATATCGAAGCATTGCGACAGGAGCTGACCGGATTCCGCGCGCTCGGCATCGAGCATGTGCCCCGATTCATAATCGCGGGCAAAAACACCATCAGCGGGATCATTCCGGCGGAGGATTTCGCCGACGCGCTGTTCGGCTTTATCGAGGAAGAGTGAAAACCTGCCGGGCGCCAACAGTCTGATCATCCGACGCGCGGATTTAAGTAGCGGCGCCAGGCCTCCAAGTCTTGAAACCTGCATAACGCGAATTAAATCAAAGTGTGTCTGTGTTCTGCATTCGGAACACCGACCGGGTGCAGGGAGGTAAACATGGTAGACCTCGGCAGTCGAGAAATGGCCAAGCCTCAGGATTGGGTGAACTTGCTCCTCGCGGTGTTGTTATTCATATCCCCGTGGGCGCTTGGCTTCACTGATCATATACACGCCGCGCGAACGGCCTGGACCAGCGGGATCGTCATCGGCTTCATCGCCCTCGCCGCGATCGTTCAGTTCGCGGAATGGGAGAAGTGGCTCAACCTGCTCCGTGGCGTATGGCTGATCTTTGCGCCATGGATCGTCGGTTTCGCAGGCGTCGTGGCGGCGATGCGCACGCATGTCGCGCTCGGCGTCCTGACCGCCCTGTTCTCAGCTTGGGAGCTGTGGGCAGTGCGTCACGAGACCTCGGCGCATGCCTGACCGAAGCGACAGGGGCTGAGGCGTCCCTGTCGACGTTTCATGAGCGCGGGAACCGAATCGTCGGCCGTTGAGCCCGGCGAGGGCGGCGGCGGGCTTTGGGCGCGCGGATCCGGAGGACCGACGGCAGGGAGGTTGCGTCATGTCCACATATATCCTGTTGATGAACTGGACGGATCAAGGCATTCGCCAGGTGAAGGATTCAACCAAGCGTCTCGACGCCGCGAAAAAGGCGCTGAAGGACGAGGGAGGCGAGTTCAAGCAGGTTTTCCTCACAATGGGCCGGTATGACCTGATCGCCGTCTATGAGGCGCCGGACGATGCAGTAGCGGCGAGATTCACCATGCAGCTCGGCATGCTCGGCAACGTCAGCACGCAGACCCTCAAGGCGTTCCCCGAGACCGCCTATCGCGCGATCGTCGCGTCGCTCGCTTAAACCGCCGGATGCTCCGATCCTGAGCTCGTCGAGGGATGCACAGGATCAAAACCGGCGCGACATTTGCGTCGGCGCGATGACGCGTGGCCGGGAGCAAGCGTGCGAATTAAAATCCCGATGTGCACAGATTATCGAGGGAGGCGCCTTGCGCCCGCCGCGCCGCTTGCGCCGTAATCTTTTGGCTGCGAATCGCGCGCGCTGCTGTTTTCGGTTAACGAAAAGCTAACGCATTGCGTAAACATTCAATCTCAGGCGGATTTTCCGCGGGCGGCGTAGGCCGCGCCATGACCCTGGTCCCATGAAATTCACCAAACTCCGCATCGCGGGCTTCAAAACTTTCGTCGAGCCGACCGATTTCCTGATCGAGCCGGGCCTCACCGGGATCGTCGGGCCGAACGGCTGCGGCAAGTCCAATCTCGTCGAGGCGATGCGCTGGGTGATGGGCGAAAGTTCGTCGAAGAACATGCGCGCGTCCGGCATGGACGACGTGATTTTCTCTGGCGGCGGCGGCAGGCCCGCGCGCAACATGGCCGAAGTCACGCTGATTCTCGACAATGGCGCCCGCGCCGCGCCCGCCGCCTTCAACGACGCCGATACGATCGAAGTCTCGCGCCGCATCGAGCGCGAGGCGGGCTCCGCCTATCGCATCAACGGCCGCGAAG
>DAITNE010000434.1:0-2140 GCA_036834765.1 Methylocella sp. | reverse complement strand
ACCAGAGTTATCGGCAGCAGGATGAGGGGCGCCTCGCCGCGCAGCGCATCGGATCACTCGTCCTCGTACCAGCGCAAAAATCCGAGGGCGAGAAAAAGAATGTTGACGCCGCGCTCCTCCTCGGCGGTCTTGGCGTCGCGATAAATCGCGTGAAGGCGCTTTTGCAGAAGCTCAGGCGCGAGCGTCGTCTGCAATCCGTTGCGGTTCGCATGGCTTGGCCTGCCCCCGATTTGATCCGGCTCCCTCATGAGGCGCGCGATCTTCTCGCCAGAACCTTCGGGCGCAGCCTCGAGGCCATTGGCGGCGAGGAAGCGAAGCAGCTTCTTTTCGCGGGCGAGATTGACGAAGACGGCGTCCGGCCGCGCGCCTGCGATCGGCAGGCATCGCGTTCGTTTGGCTCTGCGCGGCGTGTGGACGAGCCGGTTCCGCGTTCCCGTTTCGATCAGCTTGAGACGCGCCTCGCGAAGAAGCTTTTCTATGTTGCTCTCAAGCGGATCGACGCGCTGTTTGCGCGCCGCCGTGATGGATGCGACCGCGCCCATGACGTGCCCTTCCGTTGAGGCCGACCCGGCCGTTCGAGGGTGACTCAATTTCGCCCCAGAAAAGCCTTGATCTGTACCGTAAGGGCGCGATGACTATTACGTAAAGGCAGTCAACATTTAACATTAATGATATGATGAATATTCTTTTAAACAGCCGTTTCTCGGCATTAAGGGAGCCACAGAGAAGCGAGTCCCCCAAGCTTCGCATGACAGTGCGGACCGCAAATGAGGTCGATGGTTGTCCGACGCCCGGAAATCGGACAATCATCTGCGGCGAGGGCCTGATCGCCGTCAGGCGCCGCCCGCGTTCATCCTCGACGACAGGCCGGCGGGCGAACCGGTCCACATCGCCTTCATCTGTTTCAGCTCCGTCGGGACCTCGCCATGAAATCGATTCTGATGCCGGTCGAGGACCATGCTCTGATGGATGCGGTGATGCAGACCGCCGTGATGCTGGCGCGGACCTTCAACAGCTATATCGAGGGCGTGGCGGTCGGCCCCGATATCGCCGAATTCGTCGCCGCCGATTTCGCCTTGAGCGGGGTGGTCCTCGACGACCGGACGCGGCGCGATTTCGTCGACCATAGCCGCGGGCTGTTCGAAGCCTTCATGGCGGCGCATCGCGTCGAGCGCGCGCACGGGGATCTGGACCGGCCCACATACGGCTGGAACGGGGAGGCCCTCATATCGGACACCGGGGTCGGCGAATATGGCCGCGTCTTCGATGTGATCGCCGTCGGCAGGCCCGGGCCTGGACCGCGGCTGCCGCGGAAGTCGACCCTCGAGGCCGTCCTCTTCGAAAGCGGCCGGCCTGTCCTGATCGCGCCGCCACAACCGCCTGCGACGCTCGGCGAGCGCGTCGCGATCGCCTGGAACGGCACCACCGATACGGCGCGCAGCATCGCGCTCGCCATGCCGCTGCTGATGCGCGCGCAGGATGTCGTCATCCTGACCGTGCCAGGCCCGGCGCTGCCGGGTCCAAGCGACGAACAGGTGGCGAAGAGCCTGCGCAGGCACGGCGTCCCGGCGCGGGTCGGTCTTGTCGGCGAGGCGGCCAGTTCGCCCGCCGCCGCGCTGCTCGAGACCGCCGCAGTCCTCGGCGCGGATCTTCTCATCAAGGGCGGATATACGCGAAGCCGGCTTCGCCAGCTCATTTTTGGCAAGGTCACCAGCGAGATTCTGGCCGAGACCAATCTTCCGGTGTTCATGGCGCATTGACGCGGCGTCGACGCGGGGCCAATCGAAGTTTGAGCCCCGATCGTCCGCTATCGAATCACGGTCGCGTTCGCGGCAAATCGGCCCGCGGCCAGAATCATGAAATCCTAACTTGACATTGATCTTGGTCCCATGTCGGTTGTGCTGGCGCAACCGGGCGGCGTTCTTTATAATTATCGCGCCGCATGGGCCGAACGGAGAAATAATCTCTATAAGGGCAGGAACTATTCTATGAAATGGGCTGAATTTAACATCAAGGCCGGCCCGATCGGCGCCCGGCGCAGCCGTCTTTGCGGAACTCCCGCACAGCTTCGCCAGACGCTTGCGGCGATTGGATTGAGCTTTGCGCTACGTCGGTATACGCAGCAAAGTCGACGATCGGA
>DAITNE010000433.1:0-2143 GCA_036834765.1 Methylocella sp. | reverse complement strand
GACGTGATCCAGACCGACGCCGCGCTCAATCCCGGCAATTCCGGCGGCCCGCTGGTCGCCTCGAACGGCGAGGTCGTCGGCATCAACACCGCGATCATCGGCGGCGCCCAGGGCATATGTTTCGCGGTGGCGTCGAACACGGCGCGCTTCGTTCTCGGCGAACTCATCGCCCATGGCAGGGTGCGGCGCGCCTATCTCGGCATCGGCGCCGGGACCATCGTGTTGCCGCGCCGGATCGCGCTCCGGCTGGGGCTGGAGCAGACGCGCGGCGCCGTCGTCAGTTCGGTGGAGCCGAACAGTCCCGCCGACCATGCGGGCCTACTCACCGGCGACATCCTGCTCGCCGTCGATGGCGTCCCGGTCGCGAGCGCCGGCGATCTCGTGCGCCTGCTCGGCGCCGGGTTGATCGATCGCGTGGTTCCCTTCGACGTTCTGCGCCGCTCCGACCGGCGCCGGTTCTGGGCGGCGTTGCGCGAACGCGACGGCGAAGCGAGGCCCAAGTGAGGTCCGAGTGAGGTCCAAGTAGCGCCTCACCGGACAGCGCTTTGTATTCATTCTAAAAAAGCCCGACGCGATTGAACCCTCCGCGCGCCTGGTATAGCCTTCGATAGTCAAGCCACGCGGCATTCCTTAAATCCGCGCTGTCTCAATTTTGCATTTTGGGCGCCGCGCGGCGCAAAGGAGTTCGGCGTGATCGGCGCTCTCATTATCGTTCTGCGCGAAGTGATCGAAGCCGGCTTGATCGTCGGCATCGTCCTCGCCGTCACCAAGGCGATGCCGGGGCGCATGCCGTTCATTTGGGGCGGCGTCGGCGCCGGCCTCGTCGGCGCAGGGCTCGTCGCAGCTTTCGCCGGCCTGCTGTCGAATGCGTTCGAAGGTGCCGGACAGGAACTCTTCAACGCCGCGATCCTCGGTCTCGCCGTGGTCATGCTGACATTGCACAATGTCTGGATGGCGCGGCACGGCCGCGAACTCAGCGCGGAGCTCCGCCGCGTCGGCGGCGAGGTCAGCGACGGATCGCGCTCGCTGATGGCGCTTTCGTTCGTCGTCGGCATCGCCATTCGGCGCGAAGGATCGGAAGTCGTCCTGTTCCTCTATGGGGTCGTGATCTCGAGCCACGACTCAGGGGGGAGCCTTTTTGTCGGCGGCGTGCTCGGCCTGCTTCTCGGCGTCGGCATCTGCGTTCTGACCTACACGGGTCTTCTGATCATTCCGCCGCGCCAGCTTTTCAGGGTCACAAGCCTTCTCATCGCCTTCATGGCGGCCGGCATGGCGGCTCAGTGCATCGCCTTCCTCGAACAGGCGGATATCGCCACAAGTTTCAGCCACACGCTGTGGAACACCTCGATGCTGCTGCCGGTCAGCAGCCTGCCGGGCCGTGTCCTGCGTACGCTTCTTGGCTATACCGACAGACCGACGCAATTGCAGGCGCTCGCCTATCTGGCGACGCTGCTCGTGATCTTCGGCCTTATGAAGCTGATGTCGCCGCCAGCAAGACAAAACGCGCGCCTCGCCATCAATTGAGCCGGGGGGCCGCCAGGGCGCAGTTCCTCGCCCCTGAAATGACCCGGCTGCGCGATCCGCGCGCGAACGCGGCGTCGGCGGCGCGATGCGCGGACGCCGATTCTGTAATTTTATTGCTTCGAGCAAGGTTTTGAGGCAAGAGTATTTATAGACAACGCTTGAACAGTTGTCGTATGGCGTAGCCGCATCTGGCGAACACCGTGGCTCGGCGCGCAGCGCATCAGTCCATCGGTCTTGCGGCCAACCCTGATCGCCGGCTCACAGCCTAGAACTTTCCTCCTTGCTGGCGGGTTTGAGGCCTCGATTCATAACCAGCAAGCGCGTTTTCAGGAACTAAATGACATTTAACGATCTCGGCCTCAGCGAGAAGGTGCTGCAAGCAGTCATAGCTTCCGGCTATACGACGCCGACGCCGATTCAAGCCCAGGCCATCCCTTATGTTCTCACCGGCCGCGACGTGCTGGGGATCGCGCAGACGGGGACAGGCAAGACAGCGGCCTTCACGCTGCCCATGCTCTCGCGACTGGAGCAGGGTCGCGCGAGGGCGCGCATGCCCCGCACCCTCATTCTCGAACCGACGCGCGAACTCGCCGCCCAGGTCGAGGAAAGCTTTGCGCGC
>DAITNE010000432.1:0-2150 GCA_036834765.1 Methylocella sp. | reverse complement strand
GAGATTAGGCCATTGAAATCCGCGATGCCGAGAAGCGATTTTCCGTCATGGGGGTCCGGTCTCTTCAGGATGTGGCCGTCGGCGCCTTCGAGCTGATGCTTCTGGAAGAAGCAGCCCTCGCCGATCCCGGCGGGGCAGCGCAACAGCGCGAGCGGACGCAAGACGACATGGGGCGCCATGAACGGCCAGGCCAGCGCGTAATAGTCGGCCAACGCCTGCTTGGTGAAGCCGCCTTGCGGCCACAACACGCGATCTGGATGCGTCAGTTTTACGTTGGTCTGCGCGGTCATCGCTCTCGCCTTCGGCTTTGCACGCGAAGGGGCCTTGGGCGCCGCGGGCGATGAAGCGTCCGGCGCGACTGCGACTTCCCGCACGATGTCGCGCGGATCCTTGTCTTCGCGCAAGGCCTTGAAGGACGCCTGCCGCACGAGGTCGCCGCCCGTCCAGCCGCGAAACTCGATCTCGGCGACGAGCTTCGGCTCCGTCCAGCGCACGCCGCGCCGGGCCTCGGCCGGAAGCGCGCCCTCAACTGGCGACGCCTCGCGCCTGATTTTTTCGAGGTCCGTAAACAGCGCCCGCGCGGTTGCTGCGTCGTAGCCCGTGCCGGCGCGGCCCGCGTAGCGCAGCTTGCCGCCGTCGTAATAGCCCAGCGCAAGCGAGCCGATGGCTTTCGGCGTCGCCGTCGAGGGTACGAAGCCGATGACGACCAATTCCTGCCGGTTGGCGCATTTGGCCTTGTACCAATCGCGGTTACGCCCGGACTGATAAGGCTTGTCGATCCGTTTCGAGACGATGCCTTCGGCGCCGAGCGCGCAGAGCTTACGCAGCAGCATCTCGCCGCCGGTTTCAAAATGCGCGCTGTAGCGAAGCACGCCATTAGCGGGCGCGCTTGCGAGGATCTTCTCCAACGCGGCTTTGCGATCGGCGAGCGGCGCACCCCGAAGATCATATCCGTCGAGATAGAGCAGATCGAACACATAGAAGACGATGCTGCCCTGGCGCCCCGATTTCAGCGCGTCCTGCAGCTTTGCGAAATCGGAAATGCCGCCCTGATCCTCGACGACAGCCTCGCCGTCGAAAATGGCGCTCTTGACGGGCAAGGCGGCGATCGCCTCGGCGATGGCTGGAAATCGCGCCGTCCAGTCGAGGCCGCGCCGCGTGCGGATGACGACGCGCCCCTCATTGAGCACAGGTTGCAGCCGGTAGCCGTCGAATTTGATCTCATGCACGAAGTTTGCGCCGGCAGGCGGTGCCGTCGCGGCGGTGGCGAGGCAGGGCTCGACGAAATCCGGCATCTTCGCCTTCCGCGCGCCCTTCGGCATGTCGATGTCGAGCGGCGCACTGCGTTTGCTCTTCACTGAGGCGGCCTTCGTCGAGGCCTTGGCGCGCGTCGTTTTCGAATGTGGCGGTTTGGCTTCTGCGGTCTTGCTGGGCGCCTCGCTTTCGGCCAGCGGCGCGCGGGCGCGGGCGCGCGGCGAGAGGCCGACGGTCGAGGCGACAGGCGCCGCCGCCGGCTTGCCGCTCGTCCAACTGCGGCTCGCCTTGTCCTTGGCGATCGCCTCGACCGGCTCGCCGCTCAAGACCGAGAGGGGCGCCTCAGTGAGAATATCCGGGTCGTCCGCTTCGCGCGCGAATTCGTCGTGCGCCTTGATGAGCAGCCAGTTGTCGCCGCGCTCGCCGGGCTTAGGCGCCATGCGCACGAGATGCCAGCGACCTTTCAGCTTGTCGCCTTCGAGCGTGAAGTCGAGATGGCCCTTCGCGTAGCCCTTGTGCGGATCGCCCTCCGGCGTCCAGACGCCGCGATCCCAGACGATGACCGAGCCGGCGCCATACTGGCCTTCCGGAATGGTCCCCTCGAACCCGCCGTATTCCAGAGGATGGTCTTCGACATGCACCGCGAGGCGCTTCTCGCCGGGAACGAGGCTCGGCCCCTTGGCCACCGCCCAGCTTTTCAGGACGCCGTCGAGTTCGAGGCGGAAATCGTAATGCAGCCGTCGTGCGGCGTGCTTCTGCACGACGAAGCTGAGCGCCGATTTCGCCGGCTTCCTCGTCTTGCTCTTCGCTCTGCCCGCGCCGCTCGGCTCCTGCGTCACCGCGAAATCGCGTTTGGCGCGATAGGCTTCGAGCGTCTTCGAAGGCGCAGGCATCAG
>DAITNE010000431.1:0-2165 GCA_036834765.1 Methylocella sp. | reverse complement strand
GGTCGCGCGGTTGAGTTCCCCAGGCGGGATGTCGTCGCCCATCCGGTCGACCTGGTTGTCGGTGAACCACAGCGTCCCGTCGGCCGGGTTGAAATCGAGGCCGACTGAATTGCGGATGCCGCTCGCATAGATTTCGCGATTTTGCCCGTCGCGGTCCATGCGGATGATGGCGCCGACGCCGAGCCTCACGAACTCCGCCTCCTTATCTTTCGGCGGCACGTTATATGGTTCGCCAATGGCGACATAGAGCTTGCCGTCGGGACCGACGCGGCAGACGCGTGCGCTGTGCACGTCGCTTTCAACCTCGCGAGGGATCAGCGCGCCCTGCGCGACGACGGTTTTCGCCCAGACGGCGGGGTCGTTATAATGCTCTTCGGCATTGGCGTAGGCCAGGATCTGGTTCTGCTCGGCGATGAAGAACGTCCCGTCTTTGGCGAAGCAAAGGCCATGCGGCATTTTCATTGGCGTTAGGTCGGCGAATCGCCAGATTTCGCTGACGAGCTCTGGACCGGGCCGGACGGGGAGCGCAAAAACGGCGGCTCCAAGCGTTCCGACAAAAACGATCTTGCCCTGCGGCCCAACGGCGATTGTGCGGGCTCCGGGCACGATCGCGTAGAGCGTGATTTCGAAGCCCGGCGGCAGCTTGATCTTGCCGAGATTGCGCCGCAGGAACTTCGCTTGGTCGACCTGCGCGGTGACGGGCTTTATCGCCGATGCGACGGGCGCCGCGGCCCCGATCAATAAGGCCGCCAGCACGGCCATCAAACGGAGCGCGCAACGCATTTTACCTCCCGTCAGTCGATCCGCGCTGCGTCGGTTCGCGGCGCGAGAGCGGAAAAAAGCGCATCGTCCTCGTTCTCAGTGACGTTCGGCGTGGTCAGCAGGGCTTCGCCATAAAAGATCGAATTGGCTCCGGCGACCATGCAGAGGATTTGCGCCTCGCGGGAGAGCTGCGCGCGCCCGGCCGACAGCCGCACGCGCGAGGCCGGCAGCACGATGCGGGCGGTGGCGATCATGCGCACGAAATCGAGCGGATCGATGCGCTCGCGGTGTCCGAGCGGCGTGCCTTCGATCGGCGCCAGCGCATTGATCGGCACGCTTTCGGGATGCGGATCGAATGCCGCCAGCACCTGCAGCATGGCGGCGCGATCCTTGACGCTCTCGCCTATGCCGAGGATGCCGCCGCAGCACATTTCAATTCCGGCGCCGCGCACCGCCTTCAAGGTGTCGAGCCGGTCCTCGTAGGTGCGCGTCGTCACGATGTTTTTGTAGTAGTCGGGTCCGGTATCGAGGTTGTGATTATAGGCTGTGAGGCCGGCCTCCTTGAGGCGGGCCGCCTGCGGCGCCGTCAGCATGCCGAGCGTGACGCAGGCCTCCATGCCGAGGGCGCGCACCCCGCGCACCATGTCGAGCACGGAATCGAACTGCGCGCCGTCGCGCACGCTGCGCCAGGCGGCGCCCATGCAGAAACGGTCGGCGCCCGCCGCCCTGGCCCGGGCGGCGACGGCGAGCACTTCGTCCGTCTGCATCATATTGATCCGGTCGAGATGGACCTCCTTGTGATGCGCCGATTGCGAGCAATAGCCGCAATCCTCCGGGCAGCCGCCGGTCTTGATGCTGAGCAGGCTCGCCTTCTGGACGTCGGTGACGTCGTGAAACTCGCGATGGACGGCGTTCGCGCGCGCAATCAGGTCGAGCAGGGGCGCATCATGGATCGCGATGATTTCGTCGAGCGTCCAGTCATGCCGGGTGAAGGCGCCGTTATGTGTCATGCATTCGCTTTCGAAAGGTAAAAGAGCGCCGGCGCCGCTCCCTCGCGGCCCGCGCTGTTCGCCGGGGCAAAATGGACCGCGCGCCGCTTTTTGGCAATCGCGCGCTGGGGGCCGCGCCCCACGATGCAGCTTTGGCGCCTAAACCTGCCCCGCTTGCGCTAAATTTGCGCCGAGCCTTGCGAAACGCGCGGCGATGCGCATCTCTTGAGGCGCGCCGCGTCCCTTGCCGAGGCGCGGGGTCTATCCAAAGGATGTTCATGCGCCTCTTGATTGCGATATTCTTACCTTGGCTTTTGTTTTTCACCATCGGGCGCCCGCTCGCCGGGATCGCCTGCCTGATCTTGCAGGTCACGCTGGTGGGCTGGGTTCCCGCCGCGCTCTGGGCCGTCTACG
>DAITNE010000430.1:0-2170 GCA_036834765.1 Methylocella sp. | reverse complement strand
CAGCGTCTCGCGCGTCGCGAGCACCGCTCCATGACCGGCCCGGGCGTGATCCGAGTGCGCATGGGTGATGAGCGCGCGGGCGACGGGGCGGAGGGGATCGATAAAGAAATCGCCCGCGGCGCAGTAAAGGCCGGCGGGCGTCAGGGAGAGAAAACGAGCTGACGCCATGATCCCAGGATGGGGAAGGGACCAGGCGTCAGCAAGCTCTACCGGCAAAAATCGCCGGCTTTAAATTCTAGTTTCCGCAGATCAGTCCGCGAGTGACGTAAATCCGCCCGTCGGGGCCGGTGATGCGGGTGACCCGCACGCAATCTTCCTCTTCGCCGGATGCGGCGCGCCCGAGCTGCATAGCGGGGCCCTCCGCCAACGGCTCATAGGCGCTTCTGTGCTCGACAATGGAGGCGTTCGACGCCAACTTGGATTTGGGGGTGATGGTCATCGGAGCGGCGAATACGGCGACGCCGAGGCATGACACACCAATAGCGGCCATTGTCAGCTTCAACGCCTGCAATCCGATGATTTTGCGCGACTTGATCATCACCTTAATTCCCCTCCGCCCGGCGCATCCGTTTCAGCGCCCTCGCCAGCGACCTTGCCTCTCAAGGCCCACCCGTGGTGGTGCGGTTTCACACAGAAAACGCAGGCCTAGCTAAAAGGTTGCAGCGGTCGGGAAATAAATTTAGTCAAAAGTTAAGCAAGCCCGGAAAATTTTACGGGCTTGCGCGCGTGAGGCCAAGTAAGGCCAGCATCGGCCAGCAACTCAATAGCAGACGCGGACCGGGCGATAGCCGACGAACTGTCCCCAGCCATTGTAGATGGGCTGGTTCTGCAGATAGCAGCCGCCATAGCCGCCATAGGGACCCGTAAGGATACGCCGACGCCGCGATGGCCCCGAGAGCGGAGGCCGCCCAGCAGGCCGGCCGCTACGGGAGCGCCCCAGCCGCCGCCCCAGCCCCAGCCGCCGCCGCCGCCATGCCAACCGAACGCCGCCGCCGGCGTCGAGGCCGTCGTCGTGACGCCAAGCGCAAGGGCGAGCGCCGAGACGGCCGCAATCGCGCTTCTCTTTACTGTGCTGGTCATCTTGAAATCTCCTCCGGACAGGCGGCCAGATGGTTTCGCGCAACCTGGCCTTCAAAGCGAACCGGCCGCCTTCGCCCCCATATATGGATCTTCGTCCCTGAACTGATAATGAACGGCCGGGCTGTCGATTGGTTCAAATTCGCCAGATTAACCTGAATTTCCGGAGCCTTTTTTGACTGGTTCGGACTTCGAGCTTCCGCCGCGTTTCCTCGCTTGGTTTTCCGCGCGGGGCTGGACGCCGCGCCCGCATCAGATGGCGCTGCTGCGCGCCGCGCGGGAGCAAGATACGCTGCTCATCGCGCCGACCGGCGCCGGCAAGACGCTCGCCGGATTTCTGCCGACCCTTATCGAATTCGAAAAGGCGCCGAACCGGCGCACGCTCCAAACGCTCTACATCTCGCCGCTGAAAGCGCTCGCCGTCGATGTCGAGCGCAATCTTTCGATCCCCGTCGCCGAGATGGAGCTTTCCGTCCAGATCGAGACGCGCACGGGCGACACCTCCGCCGCGAAACGCCAGCGCCAGCGCCGGAGTCCGCCCGACATTCTGCTGACGACGCCGGAACAGCTCGCGCTTCTCCTCGCCGGTCCCGACGCCGCGCATCTCTTCGCCTCCTTGCGCCGCGTCGTTTTCGACGAATTGCACGCCATCGCCGGCACGAAACGCGGTGATCTTTTAGGCCTTGGCCTCGCCCGGCTGCGCGCCATCGCGCCGCAACTGGCGGCCACCGGCCTCTCCGCGACGGTGCGCGATCCGGACGAGCTGCGGCGCTGGCTGGCGCGGCAGGGAACGCAAAAGGCCCTGGCGGCCCTGATTGTCGCCGCGAACGGCGCCGCGCCCGATCTTCGCATCCTCGACACGAAAGAACTTCTGCCCTGGGCCGGGCATAGCGCGCGTCATGCGCTCGGCGAAATCTACGCTGCGATCAAGGCCGCGAACATGACCCTCGTCTTCGTCAATACGCGGGCGCAGGCCGAATACATTTTTCAGGAGCTGTGGCGACGCAACGAGGACGGACTGCCGATCGCGCTCCATCACGGCTCGCTCGACGCCGCGCAGCGGCGCAAGGTCGAGGCGGCGATGGCGGCGGGC
>DAITNE010000429.1:0-2170 GCA_036834765.1 Methylocella sp. | reverse complement strand
TGAAGCACGCGCATGAACTTGCCCGGAAAGATCGCCTTGACGAAGGGAACGCCGAAATCGAGTCCGACGAGGCACCAGGCCAGAACCAGCGCGGCCAGCAGCCAGAGGCAGGCGCCTCGCAGCAAAACGACATTGCCCGCGTGTCTTGGATCCTGTTTCACTGAGTTCCTCCCGGATTTTTGCGCGTTCAGCGCTTTTCCAGAGCAGGATAAGGAAAAGTGGAAACCACTTTTCCGCCCGCATCCCGCTCCAATCTATCTAAGGCCGCGATCTCGCGCAGAGCGTCTCCACCCTCGGCCATTGCCTCGATTTAGCGAGTCGCGCGATAGTCGGCAGGCACGGGGCGGAACAAAAAATTGACTGTGACGGCTCGCGCGGCGGCAGCGTCGATCCAAGGAAGCGAGAATCTTCGCGCCGCCCCGGCCTTTCGCAGCGAGGCATGCGATGAATATGCTCCCCTCCCCGCCGGGACCGGCGATCGACAGAGGCGAAATGCAGCCCCTGAAGCTTTCGACCAGCGACATTCCCCCCGCCGAGCGGGCCGGCTGGCTGCGCGAGGTCATCTGCCGCGAATACGCCAATGTCGACGTGACCTCGCCGGTGAGGCAAACGCTGTCGCAGGACCTCACGATCTATCCGTTCGACAGTCTGCGGCTGTCGGTCATCCGGTCGAGCGGCATCGGCCTCAAGCGCCGGCCCTTCGAGCCGCATCTTGCGAGCCACGACGCCTATCTCGCCATCGTCCTGCTTTCCGGCGATTGTGTTCTGGAGCAGGACGGCAACGAGGCCGTGCTGCAGCCGGGCGACATGGCGATCTTCGACGCGACCCGGCCGCACCGCATCCATTGCCCGGGGGATTTCGCCAAACTCATTTTATCGATCCCGCGTCCGTTGCTGCGGGAGCGCATGGCCGGCATCGAACGCTGCGCCGCCTTGCGCATCTCTGGCGCCGAGGGGGTCGGCGGGGTGGCGTCTAGCTTTGTGCGCTCATGCAGCCAGAACGCCAGCGCGTTCGCGGCGCATGAAAGTTCGGCGCTGGCCGAGCATGCGGTCGATCTGTTGACGCTCGCCGCGGCCTCGGTGCGCCCGGCGGCCTTCTCGCTGTCGAAAAGCCGCGCGGCGACGATGGCTCGCGTCAAGGCGCTGATCGAGGAGCTTCTGCCGGTTTTCACTCTCGACACGGCCATGATCGCGCGTCGCGCAGGCTTGTCGCCTCGCTATCTCAACGGCCTCTTCGGCGAAGAAGGGACCTCCCTCATGCGCCACGTCTGGCGGCGCAGGCTGGAGCGGTGTGCGAAAGACCTCTGCGACCCGCGCCGCACCGGCGAGCGAGTAGCCGAAATCGCGTTCCGCTGGGGCTTCAATGACGCCTCGCATTTCAGCCGCGCCTTCAAACAGCAGTTCGGCTGCGCGCCGGGCGAATTCAGGCAAGGGCGATAGGCGTCGGCGGCTTGGCGCGCGTTGGAAAGGCGCGTATTAGACGGATCGCTTGATCGCGTCGCAGAATTCGTCCCTGCTGGCCCTCTTCGGAACTGAGCAAATGACCAAAGCGACTATTGCGGCGGCGATTTTAGGTTCGATCGGCTTGCTGACCTCCGCCGGAATGACGGCCGGCATGACGGCGCCCAGCGCGCAATCCGCCGATTCCTCCGTCGGCCGGCATCTCGCCGAAACGGTCTGCAGCGCGTGCCATCAGACCAGCGCCGATTCGCCCCCGGGCAAGAACCCCGACGCCCCGAGTTTTGTCGACGTTAGCCAAATGCCGTCAACGAACGAACTCGCCATCAAGGTCTTTTTGCGCACCTCGCACCCGACCATGCCAAACTTCATTCTGAGTCCCGAAGAAATCGACTCGGTCGCCGCTTATATTTTGAGTCTTCGGAACTAGCCTCAACCTGGGGAGGCGCGAGGCGCGGTCGGCGCCATTCGCGCGAACGCGAACGAATGGTCGGAACCCACGTCGACGTCAGCCATCTTGCGGCGACGCCATAGCGATGACGGTTGCGGCGGACCTCGAGCTCATCGCCGTCGAGGGCCGTAATCTGCGCTTCCGGGTCTCATGCCGGGACGGCGACGGACCGATTGGCGAAGGTTTCCATGAACGGACGATCATCGACCATGCCAAATTCATGGCTCGCCTCGCCGCCAAGGCGGAACTCGCGGCCCGGCT
>DAITNE010000428.1:0-2170 GCA_036834765.1 Methylocella sp. | reverse complement strand
TCCGCTCTATGTCGACACCGCGATCGAACGTTGCGAGGGGATGACCGGAGAGCTGGCGCGTCACGCCTCGGGAAAGACATTTGCGGAGATCAGAGCCGAGCGGAGGATCATGCCATGAGCCTGCGATGCGAGGATCACGAGGTCGGCTACAAAAGACCGCCGAAAGAGACGCAATGGAAAAAAGGACAATGCGGTAATCCGAAGCGCCAATATAAGCGCCCTCCCAAAGGGACCGCGGCGCTAATCGACGCGGCTTTTGAGCGGCAAATCGACATCGTCGAAGATGGAGAGTGGCGGCGCATAAGCGTCTTTGAAGCGATTCTCCTGCAGCTATGGATGAAGGAGATGTCCGGCGACAAGGGAGCCACGGCGGTCCGACTAAAATATCAGGAATTCATTGCCGAACAGAGTGGCGATCCCGGTTTCATAATCGAACCGATTTACCAGCACTGGTCGTCAGAGCGGGAGGCGAAAAGAAGTGACTGATTATGATGTCGGCTATGGAAAACCGCCCAAGCATTCGCAATTCAAAAAGGGCGTCTGCCCCAATCCACGCGGGCGCGGCAGACGCGGCGACCTCCAGTTCAGGGAGGTCCTGAACAAGGTGCTAAACACCAGGGTGGAATTTCGAGAACGAGGGAAAGCGAAGAAGGCGTCCCGAATAGAACTTTATGTCAGAAGGCTCGCCGCAGCGGCCGCCAAGGGCGACCCCGGCAGCGCCGCAATGCTGTTGAAGGTGCGCGCGCACGCAATAAAATATTGTGAAACTGGCCCGAGAATCATTCAGATCATTAATGCCTTGCCCGAGAGGGACTTGCCCCTTGGCCGTCGCGCTGACCCGGAGTAATGGCTGCGGCGCGCAAAAAAGTCCAACGGCATTGTCACGGGCAACCCTTGCCGGCCTCGACCTCTGGCCCTTATTCTCGACGATGACCAAAATCAGTTACGCCGGCTACCGCTTCCCCCCGAAAATCATTCGAGCAGGCGATTTGCCGGAACACGCCGGCAGCAAGCTGTTTCGTGAGGCGATGAAGACGAAAATTCTGCCGCGCGTCGACTCCTTCGGCGTCCCCGGCGTCGCCGCCATGTTCGGACAGCCGACGATCGTCGGCGGCCGCGTATTCTTTGGCGCACGGAACGGCCCCGTCTATTCGCTTGAGGCGGGATTTGGCTGCCTTGTCTGGGACTATGCCGCAAGCGCGGGCGTTCGCAGCGCGATCACCGTAGCGCGCATTGGAGAGAAAAATCTCGCCCCGTTCGGCGATCGTCGCGGCCATGTTTATGCGCTCGATGCGGCGACCGGGACGGCGGTGCGGAAAGTCAACGTCGCCGACGGCGCCGCCATGCAGATCACGTGCGCGCCGATGCTTTTCGAGGGCCGGCCCTACGTCCCCATATCAGGCGGCGACGATAGCGCCGCGATCGTTCCAAAATACGATTGCTGCAAGGGACGCGGCGCCGTAGTCGCGCTTGATGCGGCGACTGGCGCGACGATCTGGAAAGCCTTCACCATCCCGGAGGCGAGCCCTGCGGGTCGCAAATAGCATCGGCACGCAACTTTGGGGACCGTCCGGCATCTCGATCTGGTCGTCGCCGACGATCGACGCGAAGCGGCGGGTTCTTTACGTTGGCACGGGCGACAATCATTTGGCCCCGGCTACCGATACCAGCGACGCGGTCCTCGCGCTCTCGCTCGATACCGGCACCGTCGTCTGGCCGGTTGCTCCGCGGCGACATGGGAAACATCGCCTGTCTCGCGGCGGACAAGGCGAATTGCCCCGAACCGCATGGGCCGGACTTCGACCTTGGCGCATCCGCCAATCTCATCGCCCTCGAAGACGGAAGGCGGCTTTTGACCATCGGCCAGAAATCGGGGCTCGTCTTCGCGCTCGATCCGGACGGGCAGGGGCGCATCGTGTGGCAGGCCCGGATCGAGCGCGGCGGCCCCCTAGGCGGCGTGCAATGGGGCACGGCGACGGACGGCAAGGCCGTGTACGCGGCGACATCCGACGTCGCTCTCAAGGACCTCGTCATCGGACAGCCTTTCGCGCTCGATGCGGATGCTGGCGGCGGGCTCCAGGCGCTCGATGCAGCGACGGGCAACAGACTTTGGACCACCCAGCGGCGCGCGCCCGCGCCGGCCGCGCGTCCCAGCGCAATCCGCCGCTTT
>DAITNE010000427.1:0-2190 GCA_036834765.1 Methylocella sp. | reverse complement strand
TCTACATGCAGCCGCGCGGCCTGCCCTACGCCGGGGCCGGGGCGCTGCTGCTGGAGGCCTTCGCCGCCGAACTTGTTGACGAGGTCGGCGATGAGGGCCTTGCTGCTCTCTTTCGCGCCGAGATCGCGCGCTGGCTTCTGGCGCGCGGGAGGAAACCATGAACAAGCATATCGGCGCCCCGGCGCCCTATGATGTCGCGCGCGTGCGGGAGGATTTCCCGATCCTTTCGACGGAAGTCTACGGCAAGCCGCTCGTCTATCTCGACAATGGGGCCTCCGCGCAAAAGCCGAAGGCGGTGGTCGATCGCATGGTCGAGGCGACCTACCACGAATACGCCAATGTCCATCGCGGGCTGCATTTCCTCGCCAACGCCGCGACCGACGCCTTCGAGGCCGCGCGGGAAAGCGTGCGCTCCTTCCTCAATGCGGAGAGCGTGAACGAGATCGTCTTCACCAAATCCGCCACCGAAGCCATCAATCTCATCGCCGCCTCGTTCGGCCAGGCCTTCATCGAGCCCGGCGACGAGATCGTGCTCTCGATCATGGAGCACCACGCCAATATCGTGCCGTGGCACTTCCTGCGCGAGCGCAAGGGCGCGGTGTTGAAATGGGTCGACGTCGACGACGAAGGCGAATTCTCGCTTAAGCGCTTCGAGAAGGCGTTGACGCCGAAGACCAAGATCGTCGCCATCACCCAGATGTCGAACGTGCTCGGCACGGTGACGCCGATCAAGGATATCGTGCGCATCGCGCATGCGCATGGCGTTCCGGTGCTGGTCGATGGCGCGCAGGGCGCGGTGCATCTTCCCGTCGATGTGCGGGACCTCGACGTCGATTTCTATGTCGTGACTGGCCACAAGCTTTATGGGCCGACCGGCGTCGGCGCGCTGTACGGCAAGGCCAAATGGCTTGAACAACTGCCGCCATTCCTCGGCGGCGGCGAGATGATCAAGGAGGTCACGCTCGACCGCGTCACCTATAATGATCCGCCGCACCGCTTCGAGGCGGGGACGCCGCCGATCATCCAGGCGATCGGGCTTGGCGCCGCCCTCGATTACATGGAGCGGCTCGGCCGCGATCGCATTCACGCGCATGAGATGGCGCTCGGCGATTACGCGCATGAGCGCCTGTCGCAGATGAATTCGCTGCGCATCTTCGGCCGCGCCAGGGGCAAAGGGGCTATCATCTCATTTGAAATGAACAACGCCCACGCGCATGACGTTGCGACCATCCTCGATCGCGCCGGGGTCGCGGTGCGCGCGGGCACGCATTGCGCCCAGCCGCTGCTCGCCCGCTTCGGCGTCACCTCGACGTGCCGCGCCTCTTTCGCGCTCTATAATACCTTCGAGGAGGTGGACAAGCTCGCGGAAGCCCTAATCAAGGCCGAGCGGCTGTTCGCCTAGCGGGATGAGGACGAGAATGGTCGATCAAGGAACTGGAGCTTTTTCCGATTCCGTGCAATCGGAAAAGGCTGAGAGGGAAGGAGCGAGGACCCCCATGGCCGACGCGCAGACCAGCGACGCCGCGGACATCATGCCGAACGTGCCGCAATGGATCTTCGACGGCTCGATTCCGCAAGCCGACCGGGCGCGTTTCGTCGATGAGGCGGTGACGGCCTTCAAGACCGTGTTCGACCCTGAGATCCCCTGCGACATCTACGAACTGGGGCTGATCTACAAGGTCGAGGTCGAGGCCGAACGCTTGGTCAAGGTCGAAATGACGCTGACGGCGCCTGGCTGTCCGGTAGCGGGCGAACTCGCCCGCTCGGTCGAGGCCGCGATCGGCGCCGTCAACGGAACGATGGGCGCGAAAGTCGACGTTGTTTTCGATCCGCCCTGGAATCAGAGCCGGATGTCGGACGAGGCGCGCGTCGCCCTCGACATGTTTTAAGGTTCCGCCCGCTCGATTCGCGCGACGCGAAGGCCGAGGGGCCGCGTCGCGCGCTGATCCGCCTGCAACTCACAAGGCTGTCTTGGTCGATTCGCCGGGCGTCCCGCCTGTCTGGAGCCGGGCGATCTCCTGCCCGATTCTCTTGATTTCGGTGAGGTCCTTCGCCGTCTGGGTGCCCGCGCCCCAGCGCAGCTTGTTTTGAATAGCGGCCTGAAGTTTCTGCAGCCGGGCGATTTGGCGCTCTGCGTTCTGGTGGTTGCGAGCGATTCCGCGTTCGACCTTCTGGCTGCGGATGGCGTCG
>DAITNE010000426.1:0-2217 GCA_036834765.1 Methylocella sp. | reverse complement strand
GAAGCTTTCGGCGGGGCGCCAGGGGCGAATCTTTCTGCTCGAATCTGTCGAGGGCGGCGCCGCGCGGGGGCGCTACTCGATGATCGGCCTTGACCCCGACATCGTCTGGCGCGCTTTCGGCGAACGCGCCGAAATCAATCGCAACGCCCTGACGCAGAAAGACGCGTTCTCGCCCTGCGCCGCGCCCCCGCTCGATTCCTTGCGCGCGCTGATCGCCGAGTCGCGCATCCACATAGCCGAAGACATGCCGCCGATGGCGGCCGGCGTCTTCGGCTATCTCGGCTATGACATGGCGCGGCAGATGGAGAGCCTCGCGGCGCCAAAGCCCGACCCGATCGGCGTTCCAGACGCGATGATGCTGCGGCCAACCGTCATGGTCGTGTTCGACGCCGTCCGCGAAGAGATTTTCGTCGCGACGCCGCTGCGTCCCGCGCCTGGCGTTCCCTTTCGCGCCGCTTACGAACGCGCGCTGGAGCGCATCGAAGCGGTGACGGCGACCCTCGAAGGACCGCTCGCGCATGAATCGATCGCCGCCGACGCCGCCCTCGCCGCCTTCGCGCCGCAGTCGAACACGAGCGAAAGCCGCTTCCACGAGATGGTCGAGCGCGCCAAGGACTATGTGCGCGCAGGCGATATATTCCAGGTCGTACTGTCGCAGCGCTTTTCGGCGCCCTTCGCCCTGCCCGCTTTCGCGCTCTACCGGGCCTTGAGGCGCGTCAATCCCTCGCCGTTCCTGTGCTACCTCGATTTCGGGCCGTTCCAGATCGTCTGCTCCAGCCCCGAGATTCTCGTTCGCGTGCGCGACGGCAAGGTCACCATCCGTCCGATCGCCGGGACGCGCTGGCGCGGCAAGACGAAGGCCGAGGACGATGCGCTCGCCAAGGACCTGCTCGCCGATGAAAAGGAATGCGCCGAGCATCTGATGCTGCTCGATCTCGGCCGCAACGACGTCGGACGCGTCGCGAAGATCGGCTCCGTCGAGGTGACCGAGCAATTCGGCATCGAACGCTACAGCCACGTCATGCATATCGTCTCGAATGTCGAAGGCAGGCTCGGCCCCTGCTGCGACGTCATCGATGCGCTCTGCGCCGGCTTTCCGGCCGGCACGGTCTCTGGCGCGCCGAAAGTGCGGGCGATGGAGATCATCGATGAACTGGAGACGGACAAGCGCGGCATCTACGGCGGCTGCATCGGCTATTTCGGCGCATCCGGCGAAATGGACACCTGCATCATCCTGCGCACATCGATCGTCAAGGACCGCGTGATGCATGTGCAGGCCGGCGCAGGCGTCGTTTACGACAGCGATCCCGCCTACGAGCAACGCGAATGCGTCAACAAGGCGCAAGCTTTGTTCCGCGCCGCCGAAGAGGCGGTCCGCTTCGCGAGCAGGACCAAGCGCGGGCAGTAGCGCGCTGAGCTGTTTTTTAACGCATTTTCTTAACGCGAGCCGGTATCCGCTTCGCTCGAAAATGCTCTAAATCGCAACCTTTTCGGGAGCGAGGGGATCGGTCTTGGCCGCGCGCACCTCGCGTGGCGGCAGGCCCAGCGCGCGTCGGAACCGCTGCAACGTCTGGATGGTGTGCGGCTCCATCTCTTCGAGCGCTCGTAGATGAGGATGGGCGGCGTGCCGGCCGCCTCATGCGCGGCGTCGTTGTTGGCTCGCTCGCGCAGCGGGTCGATGGTCAGCGTCATCCGCTGCCTGGCGTCGGCCCAGTAATCGAGCATTTGTTCGACCAATTGACCCTTGATAGAAGGACTGGCTATCAGATCAGCTAGGGCCCTCGCCTTGCTCTCCGCCTGACGCGAGCGCGCGTTATGGGCGCCGCCGATGCGTTCGGCGTGGCTTATTCCGGCGCGGAGCAGCAGGCCGCCCTGAAGCAGGCGGACATTCGCCGATTCCGGTGCGATCTGGACGCGATCGAGGGGACTGAAAGAGGGCTCCATTCGCCTTGCCGCCTTTATCCGCCGCGGCGCATAAGGATCGCGGCTCGATACGCTGGGACGGTGAAGATTGTAGTCCGGAGAAAAGTCGCTCATGTGACGCTTTCGTCTCAGATCACGCCGTCGCCGCCCCCGCCAAATCGGCGATCATCCTTGACCTCAACGCCGCTGCGGCCCAAAACACGAGTGACGACGACGAAAAGCGCCCATGACCGCCATCACGCTCATCGACAATTACGACAGCTTCACCTGGAACCTGGTGCATTGCCTCGGCGC
>DAITNE010000425.1:0-2227 GCA_036834765.1 Methylocella sp. | reverse complement strand
TCTTGGGCTCAGAGCTCATGGCGGAAGATTTCTTGCATCAGCCGAGGATACCGGCTCTCTCGGGCAGTGGGAGCCGCCGGGGGAAGTCGTCAACATATTGTTAGGTGAAAGCCTCCGGTTGACGCCCGGACCGCGATCTGGTTATGGATTTGATCCCGTGGTCATTTGAGCCGGTCGGCTTGCCGCCACGTTAAACAACGGGCTAAAAGATCGGGGCCCTCAGATCGCGCGCCCCTGTCCGGAAGCCCTTGCCTGGCCTTGGTTTTCGGCCGCGAAAGGAGCGCCTATGAGCAGCCCCCGCAAGTCCCGCGATCCGCGCACGCTGCGCCCCGCCACCCGTCTGGTGCACGGCGGCGCGATGCGTTCGCAGTTCGAGGAGACGTCGGAGGCGCTGTTCCTCACCCAGGGCTATCTCTACGACACGATGGCGGAGGCGGAGGCGCGCTTCAAAGGCGACGCGCCGGGCTTCATCTATTCGCGCTTCGCCAATCCGACGGTGGCGATGTTCGAGCAGCGCATGGCGTTGCTGGAGGGCGCAGAGGCGGCGCGCGCCACCGCCAGCGGCATGGCGGCGGTGACCGCGGCGCTGATGGGGCAGCTCAAGGCCGGCGACCATCTCGTCGCGTCGCGGGCGCTGTTCGGCTCGTGTCTTTACGTCGTCGAGGAATTGCTGCCGCGTTTCGGCGTCGCCTCGACGCTGGTCGAGGGCAGCGATCTCGCCGCGTGGAAGGCGGCGATCCGCCCCAACACCAGGACCGCTTTCCTCGAGAGCCCGACCAATCCGACGCTGGAAGTGGTCGACATCGCCGCCGTCGCCGACATAGTGCATCAGGCCGGCGCGACGCTGGTGGTCGACAATGCCTTCGCTTCGCCGATGCTGCAGCATCCCCTGGCGCTCGGCGCCGACTGCGTCGTCTATTCGGCGACCAAGCACATCGACGGCCAGGGCCGCACGCTCGGCGGAATCATTCTCGCCTCGGAGAAGTTCATCGCCGACAACGTCCACAATTTCCTCCGCCAGACCGGCCCCTGCCTGTCGCCGTTCAACGCCTGGGTGCTGCTGAAGGCGCTGGAGACGCTGCCGCTGCGCGTCGGCCAGATGGACCGCTCGGCGGCAAAAATCGCCGATTTCCTCGCCACCCATCCGAGGGTCGCCCGCGTGTCCTATCCTGGCCGCGCCGACCATCCGCAGCGCGCGGTGGCCGCCAAGCAGATGACGGGCGGCGGTACGCTGGTGGCGTTCGAAGTCGCCGGCGGCAAGGCCGCCGCCTTCGCCGCCGCCGACGCGCTGACGATCATCGGCATCTCCAACAACCTCGGCGACGCCAAGAGCCTGATCACCCACCCCGAGACGACCACCCACCAGCGGCTGAAGCCGGAGCAGCGCGCCGCGCTCGGCATCGGCCCCGGCCTGCTCAGGCTTTCGGTCGGCCTCGAGGATCCCGACGACCTGATCGAGGACCTCGACCAGGCGCTCGGCAAGCTCGCCGCGGTGCGCAGCGCGGCGGAGTGAGGGCGGGCCTCGCAGGGGCGACAAACCCGTTCAGCGAGCGAGCTTTTTCACGGCGCTAGGCGCCAATTGGCGCGCGGATCGGCCTCGGCGCGTTCGAGGAGGCTGAATAGGAAATCGGATCTTTTTACATTTTGAATAAGTTAATATTGCACGGTCGACGATCAGGCCGCAACGCAGATTGGCGTCGCCCGTTCAATCCGCTCGCGTTCGCGGCGACTACCCCATCTCCCGCTGCGCCGGGGAAGAGGGCCGAAGGCCGGATGGGGTGTGGACCCCATCGCAGCCGTGGGAGCGTCGCAGGCGCATCGCCGCAGCTTCTCGCGACTGCGCCTCTGCTTTCCGCACCCCATCCGGCCGGCTTCACCGGCCACCTTCCCCGCTGACGCGGAGAAGGGGCCGTTAATCCCGCCACCCCCTCTACCCCCCGCCCCACCGCTCCGCCTGCGCGTCGTCGTCGGCCCTGGCTTCGACCCAGCCTTCGACCGAGCCGTCGACGCGGGTGGCGCGCTTCCAGAAGGGGGCGCGGGTCTTGAGGAAGTCCATCAGCATTTCGGCCGCCGCGAACGCTTCGCCGCGATGGCCGGCTGCGACGCCGACGTAGACAATCTGGTCGCCCGGTTTCAGCCGGCCGTGGCGATGGATCACGGTCACGCCAAGGAGCGGCCAGCGCGCCTCGGCGTCGGCGACGACGCGGGCGATCTCGGCTTCGGCCAT
>DAITNE010000424.1:0-2232 GCA_036834765.1 Methylocella sp. | reverse complement strand
CGCCGCACCGAGGCCGACGGCCGTGTGCGGATCGGCGAGATAGCGCGCCTCGCGCCAGAGCCTTTCGATCTCCGCGCTGGTTTGCGGTTCGCTGACGCTGAAGGCGTCAAAGTCGGCCCGGATGGCGGCGAGCGCCGCGGCGTCGATATCGAATGCACGGGACTGGGCCAGCCCCGCCATTTTGGCGCGGACCGCCGCGCCGTCGCGGCCATAGGCCTCGAACAGGAGCCGCTCGAAATTGGACGAAACCTGAATGTCCATTGAAGGCGATTGCGTCGCCTGCACCTCGCCGAGGGCGTAGGTCCCGCTCGCCAATGCGCGCGGCAGGATGTCGTTGGCGTTCGAGGCGATCACCAGCCGCTCGATCGGCAGGCCCATGCGCTTGGCGATGAAGCCGGCGAAAATATCGCCGAAATTGCCCGTCGGCGTGACGAAGGAGACTGGCCGACAGGGCGCGCCGAGCGCGGCGGCGCTGGTGAAGTAATAGACGGTCTGGGCGAGGATGCGCGCCCAGTTGATCGAGTTCACACCGCAAAGGTTGAGCTTTTCGCGCAGCGCCCTGTTGGCGAACAGCGCCTTGATGGCGGCCTGCGCGTCGTCGAAGGAGCCTTGGATGGCGATGGCGTGAACGTTGGCCGCGCCGACCGTCGTCATCTGGCGGCGCTGGACGTCGGAGACGCGCCCATGCGGATAGAGGATGAACACGTCGACCTGCGAAAGGCCGGAGAAGGCCTCGATCGCGGCCGCCCCCGTATCGCCGGAGGTCGCGCCGATGATGGTCGCGCGCTGGCCGCGCACCTTCAGCGCATGGTCGACGAGCCGCGCCAGAAGCTGCATGGCGAGGTCCTTGAACGCGAGCGTCGGACCGTGAAACAGCTCCAGCGTAAAGAGATTGGCGTCGAGCTGGACGAGGGGCGCGACGGCCGGATGGCGGAAGCCTTGATAGGCGCTCTCGATCATGGCGCGGAGCGCGGCCGGGGCGATCTCGCCGCCGAGATAGGGCGCGATGACGGCCTCTGCGACCTCGGCGTAGGATTTGCCGGAAAAGCCTGCGATCTCGTCGCGGCCGAGCTGCGGATAGGCCTCAGGGAGGTACAGCCCGCCGTCGGGCGCGAGGCCCGCGATCAGCGTCTGCGTAAACGAAAGCGGCGCGGCCTCGCCGCGAGTCGAGATATATTTCAACTGATGAGGTCCACGTCCCGCGACGGCAAACGGTTCATATCTTTATCATAGTTCGGATGAGGCGGGCAGCGGGAAGAGGCGGCGCTCGCTTTATGGAAATCAGCAGAATATGGCGCAATTAGAGCGTTTCGCGCGAGGCTGGCGCCGGTCTCAGCCAAGAAAGCGCGATAAAACAAATAATTAAAACTCTAGCTGCGGTGGCGCGCGAAAGCGATGAACACGCCGGCGAGCGCGACGGCGAGCCCGAACCAGGTCAGGGCGTAGGCGATGTGATTGTTCGGAAACGTCAGCTCGCTCGCGCCGCCGCGAGGCCAACCTCCAGGCGCGGGACCCAGGTCGGCGTCGACGCTGAAGGGCGCGGCCGGCGCGAGTCCGAAATGATGCGCGATCAGGGCGGGATCGCGGGTGAAATATTGGCCGGTCTCAGGATCGTCGGCGGGCGTGAAGAAGTTTCGCGATTCGGGTTGGCGCATCAGCCCCGTCACATGCGTGCGCCCCTCGATCTCGCCGCGCGCCGCCCGATCCTTGAGGTCAATGGGAACGAAGCCGCGATTGACGATGACGAAAGCCCCCGAGTCGAGCTTCAACGGGGTCAGGACCAGATAGCCAGGCTCGCGCGCGGGGCCGCCGGCGGGGCGGAAAACCAGCGCCTCCTTGTCGTTCTCGAAGGCGCCGTCGAGTTCGACGTGGCGGTATTCGTAATCCTCCGACCGCAGTTGCGGCCACCGGCTCAGCGGCGGTAGCGGTTGCGGCGCCGCCTTGGCGCGCGCGGCGATCTCGGCGATCAAACCGTCCTTCCCGGCGAGCCGCTGCAATTGCCAGACGCCGAGAAAGATCAGGAAAACACAGCCGACCAGCGTCGCGACGGCTGGCCAGAGCAGGCCGCGCGGGGGCCGGCGCTGTGCTCCATCCGGCGTCAACGCTTCAGCCGCCCCTCTTCCGCCTGGGTTTGATATTGCCGGGCGACGAGCAGTCCTTTCAGGGGCCGCAGCAGGCCGAGGCAGACGATCGCCGTCAAAGGCAGAAATACGGCCATGTGAACCCACATCG
>DAITNE010000423.1:0-2244 GCA_036834765.1 Methylocella sp. | reverse complement strand
CCGCCTATCTCGCCTTCACCTTCGCGGCGACCAACTGGCGGATCGGCATCCGCCGCGCCATGAACGAGAGCGACACCGACGCCAACACCAAGGCGATCGACAGCCTGCTGAATTTCGAGACGGTCAAATATTTCAACGCCGAGGAGCGCGAGCGGCAGCGCTACGACGCGTCGATGTCGCGCTATGAGCGGATGAGCGTCAAGACCTACACCTCGCTGGCCTGGCTGAACGCGGGACAGGCGGTGATCTTCACGCTCGGCCTCACCGGCGTCATGATGATGAGCATTCTCGGCGTCGCGCGCGGCGCCAATACGATCGGCGATTTCGTCCTCGTCAACGCCATGATGATCCAGCTCTATCAGCCGCTCAGCTATCTCGGCATGGTCTATCGCGAGTTGCGCCAGTCGACGATCGACATCGAAATGATGTTCGACATCATGGCGCAAAATCCGGAGGTGAAGGACCGGCCCGGCGCGCGCCCGCTCAAAGTCGGGCGCGGCGACATCCGCTTCGAGAATGTGTTCTTTAGCTATGATCCGCGCCGCCCCATCCTGAAAGGTCTCAGTTTCGCGATTCCGGCCGGCAGGACTGTCGCCATCGTCGGCGCTTCGGGCGCCGGAAAATCGACCATCGCGCGTCTGCTGTTCCGTTTCTACGAACCGCAAAAAGGGCGCATCCTGATCGACGGCCAGGACATCGCCGGCGTGACCCAGATCTCGCTGCGCTCGGCGATCGGCATCGTCCCGCAGGATACGGTGCTGTTCAATGATTCCATCGCCTACAACATCCGCTACGGCCGCGACGGCGCCAGCGACGTCGAGGTCAGGGAGGCGGCGCGCCTCGCCCAGATTGACCGCTTCATCGAGCAGACGCCGGGCGCCTATGAAGCGCAGGTCGGCGAGCGCGGGCTGAAACTCTCCGGCGGCGAAAAGCAGCGCGTCGCCATCGCCCGCACGATTTTGAAAAATCCGCCCATCCTCATTCTCGACGAAGCGACCTCGGCGCTGGATTCCTTCACCGAGCGCGAGATCCAGAACGCCCTCGACCGCGTCGCGCGCGGCCGCACCACGCTCGTCATCGCGCACCGCCTCGCGACTGTCGTCAACGCCGATGAGATCATCGTGCTCGATAAGGGCGCGATCATCGAGCGCGGCTCGCATGACGAATTGCTGGCGCAGGGCGGGACCTACGCCGCCATGTGGAGCCGGCAGTATGAGATCCGCAGGGCCGAGGAGATCTTGCGCCGCGCCGCGCTCGCCGATGGCGAGAGGGTCAGCATCGGCGTCGCGCCGGTCGGCGGCGATGGCCAGGACCTGCAAGCGGAAGATCTCGGCCGCGAAGAAATTGGCGGCGAAGATCTGGACCGCACGCGAAACGACTCCGCCGCCGCGTGACCAAGGCGGGCGCTTTGGATTTTGCGCGCCGATATGCGAAAACGCGGCCGCCGATTTCCGCGGAGCGGGGACGCCGCGCCTTGCGCAAAAACAGGACGCTTCATGTCGATCATTGATTCCATTCGCAAGCAGGCGACGCCGATTCACCCGGAAGGCTATATTTTTATCGCCGGCTTCGGGGTTGCGACCCTGATCCTCGGCTCGTTTATCGGGCCGCTCGGCTGGATCGGCGCTATCGCCACGGCCTGGTGCGCCTATTTCTTCCGCGATCCGGTGCGCGAGACGCCGCTCGATGAAGCCCTCGTGGTCTCGCCGGCCGACGGCGCGATCTCGTCGGTCGGTTTCTTCGTTCCGCCGCCGGAGCTTGGCCTTGGCGTCGAGCCCACACAGCGCATCAGCGTTTTCATGTCGGTGTTCGATTGCCACGTCAATCGCGCCCCGGTCGCTGGGCGGATCGTCAAAATCGCCTATAAGCCGGGACTTTTTCTCAACGCCGATCTCGACAAGGCGAGCGAGGACAATGAGCGCAACGGCATCGTGATCGAGGCCGCCGCCGGACGCTTCGGCGTCGTGCAGATCGCCGGCCTCATCGCGCGGCGCATCGTCTGCTTCGTGCATCAGGGCGAGTCCGTCGGCGCCGGCGACCGGCTCGGGCTGATCAGGTTCGGTTCGCGCGTCGACGTCTATCTCCCTGTCGCGGCGCGCCTGCTCGTGACCGTCGGCTCCAGGGCCATCGCGGGGGAGACGGTCCTCGCCGAATTGCGCTCCAGCGCGCCGAAGCGGGCGTTCAAGGCGAGCTAGCAGCCCGTCGGACTTAATGGACGACAGCGACATACGATAGAATCATCAC
>DAITNE010000422.1:0-2245 GCA_036834765.1 Methylocella sp. | reverse complement strand
GGGTTTCGAGCTCGCTTCGATTCCATGCGAGCTGCTCGAGGAAGCGGCGCGAATAGACGTCGCCGGAATGGGGCGATGAAAACACCAGCGGACAGCCAAGGGCGTCCGGCTCCATGACCTCGAAGCCTGGATCAAGCTCCGGATCATAAAGGCGGGGACTCTGGCCGGGCGGCTCGGAAGTCACTGCTTTCCCTCGGCGAAGCCCAAGCTTCGCAAGCTCTAGAAAAATTCTAAGCTGGCCAAGTCTGCCAAGGACGCGGCCCGCTGTCCACATCTATCGTCGGCGCGCGGGCCCGCGGGAGCGCTTTTCTGGAGCAGCCTCGATCGCTCCGTCGCGGACGGGACAAATTTGTCACGGCCCGCTGGAAATATTTCGGAACTCTGCGGAAACTGCGATGGCTCTGTTTGCCGCTGCGAATTTTCATGGGATTTTTACCAAATGGGCCTTTCCTTGGCCGGCATCGCGAGGCTCCCATGAACGACATGAAAATTCCAACCGAATCCAAAGTCCTTCTCGGCAAGATCCTGCTCGCCGAGGACGACAACGACATGCGGCGTTTCCTCGGCAAGGCTCTGCAGAACGCCGGCTTCAATGTCGCGTCCTTCGACAACGGCCTTGCGGCCTATCAGCGCCTGCGCGAGGAGCCGTTCGAACTGCTGCTGACGGATATAGTCATGCCGGAGATGGACGGCATTGAGCTCGCGCGCCGCGCGACGGAGCTCGATCCCGACATGAAGGTGATGTTCATCACCGGCTTCGCCGCCGTCGCGCTCAATCCCGACAATAACGCGCCGCCGCAGGCGAAGATCCTGTCGAAGCCGTTCCATCTCAAGGATCTCGTCAACGAAGTGCAAAGAATGCTGGCCGCTTGATCACGCGGCCGTGCCGCGCCGGCGGCGCCGGTTTCCGTCAGCGGCGCGCCCTGCTATACTGCCTCGCATGAGCGCATCGATGGCGGATCGCAACCAGGCCAGCGCCGGTTGGTCTGCCCGAATGGAACGATCGGCCAAAACGATTCTCTCCTTGCACCAAACCCGAAAATCTTTCCGCGCAATGGCGCGCGCGGCCTTTATGGCGTTGGCTGTGGCTTTAGCGACCGGCGCCGGGGGCGTCGACGCGGCGCGCGCGGCGTCTTTCGAAGAGTGCCTTGCGGGAATCAGGGTCTCCGCCCTCGCGGGCGGCGTCGACGCGGCGACCTTCGACAAGGCGACACATGGGTTGCAGCCCGACAACAGCATTTTCGCGCTGGCGGAGGCGCAGCCTGAGTTCAAGACGCCGATCTGGGACTATCTCGCCGGCCTCGTGGATGAGGAGCGCGTCGCGGACGGCCGCGCCATGATGCAGAAGTGGGGGCAGGCGCTGGCGAGCGCTCAGGCGCGCTTTGGCGTCGATGCGGCGACCATTACCGCCATCTGGGGCGTCGAATCCGATTTCGGCCGCAGCTTCGGCACGCGCCCCATCATCCAGTCGCTCGCCACTCTGTCTTGCGGCAATTATCGCGCGGCCTATTTCCGCACCGAATTCCTCGCCGCCCTCAAGATCCTGCAGCACGGCGACATCTCGCCCGAGCAATTCGCCGGCTCCTGGGCGGGCGCCTTCGGCCACACCCAGTTCATGCCCTCGACCTTCCTGCGCACGGCCGTCGATATGGAAGGCAACGGCAGGAGGGACCTCATCAATTCGGTTCCGGACGCACTCGGCTCGACGGCCAATTACCTTCGCAAGGCAGGCTGGGCGCCGGGCGTCGAATGGGGCTTTGAGGTGCGCCTGCCGGCTCATTACGCCGGACCCTCGGGGCGCACCCGCAAGGAGCCGATGGCGGCCTGGGCAGGGCGGGGGATCACCCGCATCGACGGCACGCCGCTCGGCGGCGGCCCGGCGGCGGGCCTGCTGCTGCCGGCCGGCCCTGGGGGGCCCGCCTTCGTCGTCACGCACAACTTCAATGCGATCTATTCCTACAACGCCGCCGAATCCTATGCGCTGGCGATCGCGCTGCTCTCCGACCGGCTGCGCGGGCGCCATGACCTCGTAACGCCCTGGCCGACCAACGATCCTGGCCTCTCCCGCGCCGACCGGCGCGAACTGCAAACGCTGCTGATGCGGCGCGGCTATGATCTCGACGGAAAGGCCGACGGCGTGATCGGAACCAAGACCAAGCTGGCGATCAGCGATTTCCAGGCCAAATCCGGATTGACGCCGGATGGCCGCGCCAGCGTGTCTGTGCTCGCCGCCGCGCGGGGCAAG
>DAITNE010000421.1:0-2250 GCA_036834765.1 Methylocella sp. | reverse complement strand
AGCCGGGCGCCGACGGCCCCGCCAATCTCCTCGCCGCCGCGCGGGACGCCGCTTCGGAAGCCGCGCGGGGCAAAGGCGTTCTCGTCGTCATGGACGATGAAATCCACGCCGCCCCGCTGATCCGCAAGACGCACAGCTTCCGCACCCACGCCTTCTCCTCTGCGCCTTTCGGCCCGATCGGCTATGTGGTCGAGGATCGCGTGCGTTTCGCGCTTGCCCCCGCTGCCGCGACGCCGCGCCTGACCTATGGCGGCGGCGCGCCGGTCGCACCCATTCTGGAGGCGGGGCCGGGTTTTGAGCGCGAGACCCTCGCGGCTGTGGCGGCTGGCGCAATCGACGGCCTCGTGCTGAGCCTGCCGGGCGCGGGTCACGTCGCCGCGGACGCCGCGCCCGACCTCGGGTGCCTCGCCGAACGCATCCCTATCGTTTTCGCCAGCCGCGCCGGCGCCGGCGAAACCCTGCGCAGCTCCTACGCCTATCCCGGCGGCGAGATGGATCTCATCGCCCGCGGGTTGATTCCGGGGCAAAGCCTCGACGCGCGCAAGGCCCGCATCGCCCTGCAGCTTCTGCTGTCGGAGCGCGCCGACATTCCTTTGATCCGGAAGACCTTCGCGCTTTTTTGACGCGCCTATTCGCCGGCCTCGGACAAAGTCGATGCGGCCTCGCGGCGGCGCAGCGCCGCCTCCGCGCGGGCGATATAGTCGCGCGTCAGGGGCAGGGCGTCCTGCTTTCTGGCCAGCTGGATCTGGAACACGACGAGGCCCTCATAGCGGAACGAGGCCTCGCAGCCGGCGAGATAGAGCTCCCACATGCGGCAGAAGCGCTCGTCATAGATCGCTTTGGCCTCCTCCCGATGCGCAAGGAAGCGCGCGCGCCAGGCTTTCAGCGTTTGCGCGTAATGCAGCCGCAGCACTTCGAGATCGGTGACGAAAAGGCCGCTTTGCTCGATCGCGGGCGCCATCTCGGACAACGCCGGAAGGTAGCCGCCGGGGAAAATATATCTGGTCAGCCACGGGTTGGTCGCGGCCGGGCCCGGCGCGCGGGCGATGGTATGCACCAGCGCGACGCCATGCTCGTCGAGGAGCTGCGCGATGCGACGGAAATAGGCCTCGTAATTGGCGAGCCCGACATGCTCGAACATGCCGACCGAGACGATGCGGTCGAAGCGTCCTTCGATTTCGCGATAGTCGAGCATCCGGAAATCGGCGGCGAGCGGTCCGAGCTCGGCGGCCCGCCGCCGGCTGATGTCGAACTGCATTTGCGACAGGGTGAGGCCGGTGACGCTCGCCCCGCAATAGCGCGCGAGGTAATTGGCGAGGCCGCCGAAGCCGCTGCCGATGTCGAGCACGCTCTGGCCGGGGCTTATCGCGAGCTTCGCCGCGATATGGCGCTTCTTGGCGAGCTGGGCGTCGTCGAGATCCTCGCCCTCCCGCTCGAAATAGGCGCAAGAATATTGCAGGTCGGAATCAAGGAAGAACTGATAGATGCGCGGGTCGATGTCGTAATGATGCGCGACATTGCGCCTTGCGCGGAGCGCGTCGTTGGCGCGGCCGATGCCGCGCAGAGCCGCGCGGCCGTCCTGCAGCAGGTGCACCCAGCCGGAGCCGCCGCTGCCGAGGCCCGGGCTCGCATCCGCCAGATTTTGCGAGGCGAGGGCGACGACGTCATAGAGAGACCCCGCGGTGACGTCGATGCGCCCGTCCATGTAGAGTTCGCCGAAGCGTAGTTCGGGATCGATCATGAACAGGGTTTCGGCGCGGCGGTCGTTGAATTGAATCGCCAGCCTTTCGCCCGAGCCGTCGCCGACGCAGAAGCTGCGCTCCACGGCTGTCCTGACCTCAAGCGATCCGGTTCGGATCAGGCCGGCAAAGAAGGTGCGAAGCAGGTCCATTCGTCTCACCCCGGACGGGAGCGGGGATTCGGATCGCGCTCGGCTGCTCGCGCGACTTAGCGCCGGCCACCGCTCCTGCCCAGCTCTCGCCTCGCAGGAACGCATCGCCGTAATTAATCGGCGATGAGGCCGGAAGGTTCCACGCGCCGCGACCGGAAATCGCAGCGCGGCGGCCGATCCAGGCATTATCGCACGGGCGGAAATCCCTCGGCGTTCAGCCGATTCTGAAGATGGCGCAGTTGCTCCTTATTGTCCGTATTGCAAAGCTGCGCCTCAAGGGCCCGGCGCACTGCCGTCGACAACCACCAGCTCGTCGAAAGATGCGGCATATCGAAGTTTGCATCGGAGGGTTGCGAGTC
>DAITNE010000420.1:0-2254 GCA_036834765.1 Methylocella sp. | reverse complement strand
CGATCCGTCGAAGCCAGATAAAAGTACCAAAACCGTTTTTCCACAGCCTCGGTCGCGATGCGACGAGCCCCGCGCCTCAATCGACTCGAAGCGACTTCAGCTTGCGATGCAGCGCGGAGCGCTCCATGCCGATGAATTCGGCGGTGCGCGAAATATTGCCGCCAAACCGGTTGATCTGGGCGACAAGATATTCCCGCTCGAAGACTTCGCGGGCGTCGCGCAGGGGCAAGCTCATTAGCTTTTCGCCGCCCGCTCCGTTCGGCGTCGAGGGCACCAGCGCGCCAATCTCGGAGGGCAGCAGATCGGCCGTGATGGCGGCGTCCGGATCGCCGGCCGCGAGGATCATGAGACGCTCCACATTGTTGCGAAGTTGCCGGATGTTGCCCGGCCAGTCGTGCGATTGCAGCACCGCCATCGCGTCGTCGGCGATGACGCGCTTCGGCATCCCCGTCATCGCCGACACCTGCTCCATGAAGAATGCGATGAGCTGCGAAATGTCCTCGCGCCGCTCGGACAGAGAGGGCACGCGGACCGGCACCACGGCGAGGCGATGAAACAGATCCTCGCGGAGCGATCCGTCGGCGATGAGGGCGGCGAGGTCGCGCGCGCTCGACGAAATGATGCGGACGTCGACATGGACGCGCGTCAGGCCGCCGACGCGCTGGAAATTCTGCTCCACCAGAACGCGCAGGATCTTGCCCTGGGTTTCGCGGGGCATGTCGGCGATTTCGTCGAGATAGAGCGTGCCTCCATGCGCTTCTTCGAGCGCGCCGATCCGGCGCCCGCCCCCATCTTTCGGCTCAACGCCGAAGAGCTCGATCTCCATCGTATCGGGGGCGATCGTCGCGGCGTTGATGACGACGAAGGGCCCGTTCGCGCGGGCCGAGGCGGCATGAATCGAGCGCGCCGCAAGCTCCTTCCCGGAGCCCGGCGCGCCGGTGATCAAAACGCGTGAATTGGCGGGTCCGACCCGCTCGATGGTTTGGCGCAATTGATTGATGGCGGTCGAGCGGCCGACAATCGTGTTGGCGGCCCCTGACCGATGGCGAAGCTCGTTGACCTCACGCTTCAGCCGAGAGGCCTCGAGGGCGCGTTCGGCGACAAGCACTAAGCGGTCGGCCTTGAACGGCTTCTCGATAAAGTCATAGGCGCCGAGCTTGATGGCGGACACCGCCGTCTCGATATTGCCGTGGCCGGAGATCATCACCACGGGCAGCATCGGATGCTGCTCCTTGACGATCTTGAGGATCTGCAGGCCGTCGAGTTTCGAGCCTTGCAGCCAGATGTCCAGAAAGACGAGACTTGGCCGGCGCGCCTCGATCGCGGCGAGGGCCTCGTCCGAATTCTTGGCCGTTCGCGCGCCGTGGCCTTCATCCGTCAGGATGCCGGACACAATGTCGCGAATGTCGGCTTCATCGTCTACGATCAGGATATCGCTTGCCATGGGATTTCCTTCACGATCTTTCTATCGCCGCCGGGGCCTCGGCCTTATCCAACGCGTCCGCGACCTGATTTTTCGCCCCGTTTTCGTCCCCGCCGCCGGCGTCGATTTTCGTTGCGTCGTTCAAGGGGAAAAACAGTCTGACCCACGCGCCGCGTCCGTGCGGCGCGTCGCGCAACTCCAATCCGCCGCCGTGATCTGCGAGGATCTTGGCGACGATCGGAAGTCCGAGCCCGGTCCCCTCCGCCCGGGTCGTCATATAGGGCTCAAGCAGCCTTTGCCTGTTGTCTTTCGGGAACCCTTTGCCATTATCGACGATATCGATGAACACAGTGTCGGCGGCGACGGAAAGGGTGACTGAAATATGGCCCGCGAAGCTGGGGTCGCCGGCATAGGCCTCGATGCCTTCAGTCGCGTTCTTTACGATATTGGTCAAGGCCTGCGACAATAGTCGGCGGTCGAAATGGCCGAGCACCTCATGACTCGGCAGATGGTCCTCGAAGACGATATTGGGGTGCGCGACGCGCATCAGGAACAGGACGCGGCGGATGCATTCGCCAAGATCGTTGCTTTCCACGCGAGGCTTCGGCATCCGCGCGAAAGAGGAGAACTCGTCGACCATGCGTTTGATGTCGTCCACCTGACGAACGATCGTGTCGGTGCATTGGTCGAAGATGTCGCGGTCCTGCGTGATGAGCCGGCCATATTTGCGTTTCAGCCGTTCGGCCGAAAGCTGGATCGGCGTCAGCGGGTTTTTGATTTCGTGCGCGATCCGGCGCGCGACGTCGGCCCATGCGGCGGTCCGCTGCGCGC
>DAITNE010000419.1:0-2265 GCA_036834765.1 Methylocella sp. | reverse complement strand
CCACGCTGGCATCGCCTATTGGCTGAGCCGCCGGGTCGAGGCCCCGGACCGCGCCGGCGAGCCGGAGGCCGCGGTGATGATTGAGCTGCCGCCGATGGCGGTCGCCATGCCCGCCCCCGCGGCCGAAGTCCCGCCGGGGCCGCAAATGCGAGAAGCGGCGCCGGAGCCGGAAACGGCGCCGCCGCCCCCGCCGGAGCCCGAAAAGGTCGAGCCGCAAGCGGCTCTGGTTCCCGAACTGCCGCCCGAGCCCAAACCCGACGCCGTGCTTGTCGCGCCCGCCAAGCCCGCGCCCGAAACGCCGCCGCCGGCCAAGGTCGAGCCACGACCAAAAGTCGAGCCGAAGCCAAACCTCGAGCGGCAGAAGATTGAAAGGGAGAAGATCGAGAAAGAGAAAATCGAGAAAGAGAAGGCGGAAAAGGAAAAGCGAAAGGCGGAGGCGAAAAAAGAGGCTGGTCCGCTGGCTCCGCGCACAAGCGCGCCGCGTCAGAGCGCAGGCGCGCCAGGGCAGGCGGCCCAGGCGGCGCGGGGATCGGCCGGCTCGTCGATGTCGGCCAGCGCGTGGCAGGGCCTCGTATCTGCGCGGGTCAATAGCAATACGCGCTACCCGCCCTCGGCGCAGGGCGCGACGGGGGCGGCTTCGGTCAGCTTTTCGGTCGATCGGTCTGGACGGCTCATCTCGGCGAGTCTCAGCAGGAGCTCCGGCTCGGCGGCGCTCGATTCCGAGGCCGTCGCCACGGTTCGCCGCTCCAGCCCATTTCCGCCGCCTCCGCCTGAACTTCCCGGTGGTCGATTCAACTTCAGCAAGACGATTAATTTCCGTCACTAGCGACGAAGATCTTCTGGTCTGGGTTTTGAAGGAATATTCAACCTAAGCCTAGACATTTACCAAGTTTCAGTGTTATAAATTTACATGTCCTCGGATGGGCTTCGCAATAGACGGAGTAGAAAGATGCTTCATAAAAACGCGAATATTCGCAAAATTGCTTTCTTCGGCGTGCTGGCCGCCGGTCTTGTTTTGTATTCGGCGCCGGCTGCTTTGGCGGCTTCGGACGTCGTCTCGAAATACGACAAGGACAACGACAAGACGCTCGACCTCGCCGAGGCGAAGGCGGCTGCCGGCGCCCAGTTCGACAAGCTGGACAAGGACGCCGACAAGACCGTCGACGCCAAGGAAGCCAAGGGCGCGCTCGGCAAGAAAGACTTCAAGGCGGGCGACACGGACAATGACGGCACGCTGACCAAGGACGAATATCTCGCCATCGTCGAACAGCTCTTCAAGAAAGCCGACGTCGACAATGAAGGCACGCTCTCCGCCAAGGAGCTGAAATCGAAAGCCGGCCGCGCGCTGCAGCGCCTGATCGATTGACCGGGCGTCTACCGGAGCAAGGCCCCGAAAGGCCAGCAACGCGAAGAGATAAACCGATGAAGGGCATGGTCGACATTAATTTTGAATCGATCATGCTCTTTTGCTTTCGGGCGGCGAGAAACAGCCGCAAGTCTCGCCGAAGCGCCGAATGAAACAATGCATCCGAGCGGACGTTCGGCTATAAAGCGCGCCTTGCGCCTAACCGGACCTCCTTCATGCCTTCATCAAAGCTCGATCAACTGAAAACCATGACCACCGTCGTCGCCGACACCGGCGACATGGAGGCCGTTCGCGCCTTCGCGCCCGTCGACGCCACGACCAATCCGACCCTCATCCTCAAGGCCGCCCAGCTTGACGCCTATGCGCCGCTGGTTCTGGAGGCGATCGCGTGGGGACGCAGCCACAATCATCTGACCAGCGAGATCGCCGATCGGCTGACGGTCAATTTCGGCGAAGAGCTGAGCAAAGTCGTTCCCGGCCGCGTCTCGACCGAAGTCGACGCGGACCTTTCCTTCGACGTCGCGGGAACGGTCGCGAAAGCGCGTGAAATCATTGCGGAATATGAAAGACGGGGCGTCGGACGCGAGCGCATCCTGATCAAGATCGCCGCGACCTGGGAGGGGATCAGAGCCGCCGAAATCCTTCAGCGCGAGGGGATCGACTGCAACATGACCCTCATCTTTTCGCTGGCCCAGGCGGCGGCCTGCGCCGACGCCGGCGCTTTCCTCATCTCGCCCTTCGTCGGCCGCATCCTCGACTGGCACATCAAGGCCGAGGGCAAGGCCTATACCGCCGAGACCGATCCCGGCGTTTTATCCTTGAAGCAGATTTACGCCTATTACAAAGCCTATGGAATCAACACTGTAGTGATGGGCGCCTCGTTCCGTAACAAGGGTGAG
>DAITNE010000418.1:0-2283 GCA_036834765.1 Methylocella sp. | reverse complement strand
GCATCGTCGGCGGCGCCGTGCGCGACGCGCTGACGGAGCGCACCATCAAGGAAATCGATCTCGCGACGACCGCGACGCCGGAGCAGGTGCTGGCGCGCGCCGAAGCCGCCGGCATTCGCGCGATTCCGACCGGCCTCGCGCATGGCACGATCACGCTCCTCGTCGATGGCGAGACGTTCGAGGCGACGAGCCTTCGCGAGGACGTCGATACCGACGGGCGCCATGCGCAGGTCCGTTTCGGCCGCGATTTCAGCGCCGACGCGCTACGCCGGGATTTCACGATCAACGCCCTCTTCCTCGCCAGGGACGGACGGATTTTCGATTATGTCGGCGGCCTCCAAGACCTTGCGGCGGGACGGGTGCGCTTCATCGGCGACCCGGCGCGGCGCATTCGCGAGGATTATCTGCGCATCCTGCGCTTCTTCCGCTTTTCGGCAGAGTTCAGCGACGGCCCGCTCGACGCCGAAGGCCTGCGCGCGGCGATGCGCGAGCGCGCAGGCCTCGCGCGGCTATCGCGCGAGCGGGTGCGGGCCGAGCTGTTGAAGCTGCTCGTCGCGCGGCGTGCGCCGGACGCCGTGCAGGAGATGAGCGAGGCCGGCCTGCTCGGGCCGCTCATCGCCTCGGCGCCCAATCCGGCGCGGCTGCGGACGCTCGCGAAGATTGCGGATGACGCAGCTTCCGATCCTCTGCTGCGGCTCGCCGCGCTCTGCCTCGATCTGCCCGAGGACGCGGAGCGAATCGGTGAGCGCCTTCGCCTCTCCAACGCCGAGCGTCAGCGCCTTGCGCGCGCGGCCTCCCTCCTCGTGAACCTGCACGGCGTTCGACGCGCGCCGCCCGACGACGAACTGCGCCGCCTGCTTTTCCTGAACGGCCGCGAGGCCGCGAATGACGCGCTGCTGCTCACCGCCATCCGCGCGCCGGATCCCGCGCGATGGTCGCAAGCACAGGCTTACTTGCGCGCGGCGCCGGAGCCGCGGCTGCCGTTTTCGGGGGACGATCTCATCGCCCGCGGCGTTCCCGCCGGCCGCGCCATCGGCGAGGCTCTGGAGCGCCTGAAGCAGCGCTGGATCGGCGCCGGCTTTCCCGACGATCCGGGCCAATTGGCGCATATGCTCGACGAGGTTGCGTCGGGGCGCGAAATGAGCGCGTGAGAAGTCATCGCGTTAACCGCTTCGGCAATCTTCTGCGCAAAGCGGCCTAATCCCTTCAATAAAAGTGAATTCAAGGTGTTAGCAGGCCGTTCAGCGCGCTATGATGCCGCAGCACCCTTCAGGAGCCGCACCGTGGGCGCAGGGGAGAAAAAACCATCGGATGTCGCGCAGCGGCTCGCGCGGCGCGCGCGTGCCCAGGCCGATGACGATCCCCGGCGCAAGGGCGCCTGGCGGCGCGAGACGTTCACGCTGCCGCGCACGGAGGCCCGCGACAAAGCGCGGGAATGGTTCACGCGCTTCCCCAAGGCCGCCTATATGACCGAGATCGAATCCTGGCGCGAGCTCGCCGACGATCGCATCGAATTCACCATGCGGCGTCTGCCGAGCGCGGATTGAGGCGCCCTTACGGCGCGATGTCGGGCGTGTTCCAGGCGAGATGCTGTCCGGCGTCGACGGCGATCATCTGCCCCGTCACATTGCGCGCCCGCGCCAGATAAAGCACGGCGTCGGCGATGTCGTCCGGATCGACCGCGCGACCCAGCGGCAACCCTTGAACCTCACGCTTAAAACCCGCTTCGCCCTCGCTCGCGTTGGGAAACACCGGCCCCGGCCCGACCGCATTGACCCGGACGCCCTGCGGCGCGAAAGCCTGCGCCATGGTCAATGTCGCCGCCCACAAGGCGGCCTTGCTCAGCGTATAGGAAAAGAACTGCGGCGTGAGGCGCAGCACGCGCTGATCGATGATATTGACGATCGAGGCGCCCACGCCTGCCGGCGCCTGCCGGGCAAAATCGCGCGCGAGAACGGCGGGCGCGCGAAGGTTCACGTCGAAATGCCGGTCAAAGCCCTCAACGTCGAAATTAAGCGCGCCATCGTCCTTGAAGACCGAAGCGTTGTTGACGAGAAGGGTCAGCGGCCCAAACAGCGCGCCCGCCTTGGCGATCAGGCCGCCGGTCGCCGCCGCATCCGAGAGATCGAGGCTGAGGGCGGCGGCCCTGCCCCCGGCCGCCTCGATGCGCGCGGCGGCGCGCTCCGCCTCGTCTTTTGAGGCGCCGCTGCAATGCAGAACGACGGCGTAGCCGGCGCCGGCGAGGCGTTCCGAAATCCGCAGGCCGATCCGCCGCGCCCCGCC
>DAITNE010000417.1:0-2284 GCA_036834765.1 Methylocella sp. | reverse complement strand
CGCCATAATTGACGTCGACGACGCCGATGCCGCGGCTCGTCCACCATTGCACGTTGAGATTAAAATGATTGGTCGTCATGCTGGTCGGGCCGCCATGCGAGAGCACCACCAGCGGCGGCCGAGCGCCCGCCGGCCCGGAAAAATCGCGGTTCTTCGGCGCATACCAGAACGCGTGTCCCGGTCCGTGCGACGTTGGAAATTCGATCGGCTCGCCGATCGAAATGGTCTCCGGCGGCAGGACGGAGGGCGCCGCCGCCTTGACGAGCAGGGGCTCGCAACCGAGCGCGGGCTTGATCTGGATCGAGGGCGGTGCGGTCGGCGGCGTCGCGATATAGGCGAGGCCGTCGCCGATCGGTTGTGGCGATTCGGCGACCTGGCCGATGTCGAGGGGCGTCAGCCTGCCGTCCGCGATCAGGGCCGCACGCCGCACGCCATCCTTGACGAAGGAGGCGACGATGCGGCCGTCCTTTAGAAACGCGTAATAGCGCTGACGGAACACCCAGTGCGGGCCGCCGACCTCGGCCTCTATCGGGCAGAGGGCCAAGTCCGCCCCGCGCACGCGTGCGTAAAGATTCCACCAGCCGCTGCGGTCCGAGGAGAAGTGCAGGATATTTTGCGACGACCAGGCCGGCTGCACGATGGCTTCGGGTTCGGCCCCCGCGATCAGCTCCGGCGCCTCCAGCGCGCCGTCCGCGGTGAGCGCGGCGCAATAAAGCCGCGTGCGATCCCAGGGCATGTCGGGATGATCCCAGGCGATCCAGGCGAGGTTGCGACCGTCCGGCGACAGGCGCGGCGAACTCAAAAAATCGGGACCTTTGACGAGTATGATCTCGGGCGCCTCGCCATCGAGGGGCAGGGCGACGATGGCCGCTTCCGGATTGGTCGGCGGTCGTCCGCGATGATCTTCGCGCACCGCGAGGACGCGGCGGCGCGCCGAATCGAACTCGAAATCGGCGTAGCGGCAGCCCTCCGGCGTCGCGATCCGGCGCGGTGGCGCGCCGGATTCGATGATCCAGACGGAGCCGTCCTTGCGCTCGCTATAGACGATGACGCCGTTTTCGACGCCAAAGGCGCCGCCGCCATATTCGTGAACGCGGCTGCCGACGTTGATCGGCGCGGGCGTGAGTTCTTCGATGGCGCCATCGGCGCGGCGCCGGCAGAGAACGCTGCGCCCGCTCTTGCTCGGGTGCCCTTCGAGCCAATAGAGGGCGTCGCCATCGATCGTCAGGGCGCCGAGGCTGATCGCGGCGGCGGTCATGAGATCGGTGGTGACGGGCGAAACCCAGGCGCCGAAGGGCGCGATGGTCTTCATTGCGGGGGTGAGCGGAAAGGATGGGGATTCATGACCTCAATATGGGCCGGGGCCGGGTTCAGGCGCAAGCGGGGCAAGCGCGGGGCTATTGCCGCGCAATTTTGCCTTTTGCGATATAAAAAGCTATATTGTTTACGAAGCGGTGCCGGTTTGCGTCTTCTTGCCCCCAATGCGGCCCCGCAACGGAGCGTCCATGCCGGAAAGCAAGCGCCAGACCGCCGCGGTTGCGATCGAGCTGCAGTTGCCGAATGGCGGCGCGCTGGGGCCGGAGGACATCGCCCTGATCGACATGATTCGCAAGGAGCGCTCGATCATCGGGGCCAGCCGGTCGATTGGGCTGTCATACCGCAAATGCTGGCTTACCGTCGATGCGCTCAACCGCTGCTTCGAATCGCCGGTCGTTGCTACCTTCCCGGGGCGGCGCGCCGGCGGTGCCGAAATCACGCAATTCGGCGAACGGCTCGTCGCGCTCTACCGCTCGATCGAGCGCCACGCCGCGGCCTCGTCCGGGACGTCGCTCGAGGAGCTTAATGCTTCGCTGGATTGGTCGTTCGATCCAAAGGCCAGGGGCGCGGCTGCGGAGCGCGATCTGGCTTGAGGCTTTGCCCCGCGATGGCGACGGCCTTGATCATCACCCAGGCGCGAAGGCCGGGCGCGAGGGCTAGCCGCTCAACCGATTCCCCCGTCACAAGCGCATAAAGCCGCGTCTTGCCAAGGTTGAAGGCGACGCGCACATAGGGCGGATCGAGAGCGGCGATTTCGACGATTTCGCCGGGCAGCCGGTTGGTGATCGACACGTCCATCGGTCGCGACAGTGCGATCGACACATCGCTCGCTTCGATCCGGACAATGACGCCGGCGCCGGCCGGATAATCGACCAGCGGCGCGCGCAATTCCCCGTCCTCGAAGTGGAGTGTGGTCATCGCCGCCGACAGATCGTGGCGCAGCACGCGCGCGGCGATGTCCGTCCGG
>DAITNE010000416.1:0-2288 GCA_036834765.1 Methylocella sp. | reverse complement strand
CGACATCGATCGCGGCGGCGTCATCGCGCAGATCGTCGGAACCATGGCCGTGCTTGACCCCTCCGACGCCGCCATGATCCGGGGCTTTCTCGTCAATCGGTTTCGCGGCGACCCGACGCTCTTCGCCGAGGGGATGGCGATGATCGAGAGCTTGACCCACTGGCCGGCGCTCGGCCTCGTTCCGTTCTGCCTGGCCGCCGCGCGCCTACCAGCCGAGGATTCGTTCGGCCTCGCCGAGCGGCGGCGCGTCGGCGCGGGGAAAATCATCATCGCGGTCCCGCTGCTGCCCGGGATCGCCAATTTCGACGATCTCGATCCCTTCGCGCTTGAGCCCGACGTCACCCTGGTCATGGTTCGCTCCGGTGAGGTTTTGCCTTCCGAGGCGCAACTCGTTCTGCTTCCCGGATCGAAGACGACGCTCGCCGATCTCGCGGCGCTGCGGCGCGAGGGCTGGGACATCGACATCGCCGCCCATGTGCGGCGCGGCGGTCGTGTGATCGGCCTTTGCGGCGGCTATCAGATGCTGGGCCGCACGATCAGCGATCCCCAAGGGATCGAAGGGCCGCCCGGCGAGGCTTTGGGCCTCGGCCTCCTCGACGTCGAGACAGAACTTGGCGGCGACAAGCTGCTCGCGCCCGCGCGGGGAAGGTCAGCGGAGGATGGCGCGCCTTTCGAGGGCTATGAGATGCATCTCGGGCGCACGTCGGGGGCGGGCTCCGAGCGGCCGATGCTCGTCTTCGACGACGGCCGGCGCGACGGCGCCGTCTCCGCTGACGGGCGCGTTCGCGGCTGCTACATACACGGCCTCTTCGGCGATCCGGCGCAACGCGCCGCCCTGCTGGCGCGGCTCGGCGGCGCGGGGTCCGGCCTCTCCTATGAGGCCTCGGTTGAGGCCGCGCTCGACGCGGTGGCGCGCCATCTTGAGGCGCATATCGACCTCGACCGGCTGCTCACCCTCGCGCGCTGAGGAGGAGCGCCAATAGCGCCAGCGCGCTCCAGTGGACGAGGCAGGCGCGCCGATAGAGCGCGAGCGCGCGGAAAATGTCGCAGCTTGTCGCCGTTTCGGCGCCATCGCCGATCCAGCCGTCCGCGATTTCGTTGCCGCCATAGCGGCGAGGGCCGCCGAGCCGAAGGCCGAGCGCGCCGGCGAAAGCCGCCTCCGGCCAGCCGGCGTTGGGGGAGGGGTGGCCGCGCGCGTCGCGCCGCACCGCGCGGAAGGCCGCCGCCGGATCGCCGCCCTTGAGGAGCGCGGCGGCGATCGCGATCCAAAGGACCGACAGCCGGGCGGGGAGAAAATTGACGAGATCGTCGAATTTCGCGGCGGCGAAGCCGAACGCCTCGTGCCGCTGCGTGCGTTGGCCGATCATGCTGTCGGCGGTATTGGCCACCTTGTAGCAGGCCCCGCCCGGCAGGCCGCCGAGCGCGAGCCAGAAGGCTGGCGCGACGATGCCGTCGGAAAAATTCTCGGCGAGGCTCTCGATCGCCGCGCGGCAGACCCCCGCCTCATCGAGGACGCTGACATCGCGCCCGACGATCGCCGCGACCGCGCCGCGTCCCGCCGCTAGGCCTTGACCGTCCAGCGCCTGCGCCACCGCGCGCACATGGGTTTCGAGGCTACGTTGCGCGAGAAGGCTCGAAGCGACAAGCGCAAGCAGGCCAAGGGCGACCGGCGGCGGCTGCCCAAGATGAGCAATCAGGGCGCTGACAAGCCAGGCCGCTGCGCCGGCGGCGGCGAGGATTAGGGCGAGCGCGGCGCCGCCAAGGAGACGGCGCTGGCCAAAAGAGAGGTCATCGCGATTGAGGCGCTGGTCGAGCGCCGAGATGAACGCGCCGATCCATGTCACCGGATGGCCGATGGCTGCGAACAACCGGGCCGGATAGCCGATCGCCACCTCGATGGCGAGCGCAAGGACGGCGAGTTCTAGATTTGCGGCGAAATCCATGTTCCGCCATCCATATTTGGCTGGGACCGTGCGCTCAAGCCTGATCCGTGACAATGTGCAGCGCGCGAGAGGGTGGGTCCGACAATGAGGTTGAGCGGAAAAGTGGAGCGGGCGCTCGAACGTGCGGAAGGCGGCGATTTCGCTCCTGGCGATGCGCATGGCGGCGATCTCGCGCTAGCGCGCAAAGCCTTTCCCGCGGCGCCGGAGCCTTGGCTCGATCTTTCGACGGGCGTCAGCCCTTATAGCTATCCGTTCCGCGCGCCCCCGCCTGAGAGCTGGACCCGGCTGCCGGCGGGCTCCGAGCTGGCCGCGCTGGAGGGGGCCGCAGCCTCCTCCTGGCGCCTC
>DAITNE010000415.1:0-2290 GCA_036834765.1 Methylocella sp. | reverse complement strand
AAGGTCCGCTCTTCCATCTCATCGCCCGAAAGCCGTCGTTCCCCTTTCGGCCCGATCGGGGCATTCCCGGGCGAGCGCTCGAGCGATTGGTTTTACAGGCGCGCCAAGCGGAAATTCAAATTTTCGAGCCTCTGCAAAACCTGTTAGCTATTCCTGCCGCTAATTCGCCTCGTCCTGCAGCGACCTTAGAATCGCGCGCACCGAAATGCGAATGGCGTCCGTGCGGCCGATGTCCACGCTCACCTCCGGCGGATTCTTCGCGACGGCGGCGAGCGAACGCGCCGTGGACCGCGCCTTCTTGCCGGGAAGGCGCAACAGCATCGCAAGCGCTTCCTCGATCACGACGACAAGATCGTCGTCGCCGCCGGCGGCGGATGTTTTCCCGTCATCCTCCATCCACATCGCCCCGTCGCCCGTCGCAAGCCAGCGCGGGTTGAGGCCGATAATCTGCGCGATGAAGGTGAAATTATCGAGCGTGCCGCCGAATTCGCGAACGCCGTTTCTGTTGCGGCCGACGAGCGCGTCGAACAGATAGGTTTCGCCAAATCCCGCTGCGACGCTGGCCCCTTTCATGGTGAGGCGCTTTGCGGCGAGCGCGGCCTTCATGCGGCGCCTGATCTCGTCGTCCATGCCCGCCGCCCCCCGGCGCGATTCGCGATTTCGCCGCAGCCTAACGGGCGAGGCTACTTCAAAATACCGAATTTGCCCTGCGCCGCTTCGAGCACGAGGACGCCCGAGGTCACCGCCGGATCGCGATCGGGCGTGAATGAAAATTCGCCCATGACGCCGTCGACCTTCGTCTTCAGCAAAGCCTCGCGGATCGAGTCGCCGCTCAAGTCCTTGGCGGCGTTGAGGGCGCTCGCGACGATTTGCGCCGTGTCGAAGGCTTGCGCCGCGAACTGATCGGGATCCGCGCCATAGGCGGCGCGGTAGTCGGCGATGAATTTCTCGTTCAGCGGATCGCTCTTGCCAACGAACCAGGGGCTGCCGACGAGCAATCCGTCGGAGGCGGCGCCGGCGATTTCGAGCACCTTCGGGGAATTCAGGCCATTGCCGCCGATGACTCGCACCGAGGCGGGGAATCCGAGCGCCTGCTTGCCGAGCAGGATGCCGGCGCCGGCGTCGGCCAGCGCCGAGACGACGATCGCATCGGGATCAAGGCTCTTGATCTTGGTGAGCTGCGCGGAAAAATCCGTGTCCTTGGCGCCGAAGGTCTCGGTGGTCAGAACCTCGATGTTCAAATCCGCCAGCGCCTTCGCCATCACGTCATAGGCGGATTTGGTGAAGGCGTCGTCGCGGCCGTAAAGCACCGCGACCTTCTTGACGCCGAATTTGTCGCGCGCGGTCCGCAGCGTGACGGGGATGACGTCGGCTTCCGGCAGCGAGGTTCGAAACACATAGGGGCCGATGGCGGTGATCCCGTTCGCCGTCGTCGAGGTGCCGATGATCGGCGTCTTGCGCTCGACGGCGATCGGCGCGACCGCGAACATCTCGGTCGACAGGGTGGGCCCCAGCAGAAGCGGAACCTTGGCGCGCCCGAGCAATTGCCGCGCGGCGTTGATCGCCTGCTCCTTGCTGCCGCCCGAATCCTCGTAGGCGATCGCCAGCGGGCGCCCCTGCACGCCGCCGGCGCGATTCGCCTGCGCGACGCCAAGGTCGAAGCCCTGCTTGATCGAGACGCCATATTTGGCGTTGGGGCCGCTCAGAATTTCAATCGCGCCGATGGTCACCGGATCGGCGCCCTCAGTGAGGGCGGCCCGGGTCAAGGACATCGCGCCGATGGCGGCGCAAACGCACAGCAATATTTGGCTCAGCAATACTTGGCTCAGTCGTCTCATCGTGTCTTCGCGCGCTTAAAAATCGAGGGACTTCCGAACGGTCTAAACCGAAGCGAGGCCGATTCATAGGCCGGCGCGATCGGCGCTTCCGACGCGGCTTTTAGGGCGAATGCTCGAAAATCTTCGAGGAACCCTTCAGCATCAATGAAATCGTCGGGAACTCCGCTATTCTGTCCAGCGTTGAGCTAAAGTTCGGCCAGAACTCCGTTCGTGGCCTGATATTTCCAAGGAGTTAAGCGATGAAACGCGTTGGTGCATTGTTGGCTGCCTCCGCTTTGTGCGGCGCACTTGTCGTCAGCGGTCCGGCTTCAGCCTTCGGCGGGTTCCACGGCGGCGGTTTCCACGCCGGCGGTTGGGGCGGCGGTTTCCGCGGCGGCGGCTGGGGTGGCGGCTGGCATGGCGGCGGCTGGAACGGTGGCTGGAACCGCTGGAGCGGCGGCTGGGGCGGTTGG
>DAITNE010000414.1:0-2291 GCA_036834765.1 Methylocella sp. | reverse complement strand
CACGCCGCTGCAATATCTGCTCGACCAGGAGGAGCAGCAATCCTCGCTGGTGTTCCAGGTCGATCTGTTCAGCGCGCGCGGCTCCCTGCCCCGCCATATGTCGGACGTGCTGACTCGCCAGAAGGAGATCATGTTCTCAAGCCGCACGCGTCAGAATACCGCCGCCTTCGCGCGCACCTATAATCTCAAAATGCGCCTGATCGACGCGCTGAAGCGCATCCCTCCCGAGAAGCTGACGCCAGACGAGCGCGCGCTGATCATCGAGGCGTAGAAACCCGCCATGGTCAATATCGTGCACCTCATCTATCAGCACAAGAATTACGAAGGACATGCGCGGGACTATGAATTTTCCGGCACCTCGATGCGCGAGCATCGGGAATCCGGCTATGAGGACACGTTGCGCACGCTCCGCCATCCCGAATGGCTGCGGCGCTCGTCTCTCTCGCGAGGCGTGACGCTGCACGACCTGCACCGCGAAGATCCGACCTAAAGAAGATCGGCCGCGCTTTCGCGCCGTGATTGCCGGAAACCGGATCGCCGGAACGTTGATCGCGGCGCCGGTTGAACCGCGGCGGCGACGCCCATATTCTTGCATCCATCACCGGGCGTCGCGGCCAAAGGAGGACGGAACGCGTGCTGACGTCGAGGCTTGCTCTTTTCGCCGGCGCCCTGATGGGGCTGACCGCGTCGCAAATCCCCGAATACGCTCAGCAATACCGGCAAAGGCTCGGCGGCGCGATCGACGAGCTGCAAAGCATCGTCGCCGAATTCGACGCCGACAGCGCGCGGAGCGGGCTGTCCGAACAGGAGGGCATCGCGCGCCTTTCCGGCAACAGCGACGAATTTGTGCAGGAGCGCGGCCTGCAGATGAGCGAAATCGTGCAGCGTCTGCAAAAGCTCTCCAGCCAGAACGCGGCGATGGCGCAGGCTGGCCCATTGGGAAGACTGGTCGCGCTCGCGACCGATTTCGACCCCTTGATCGCGCGTCGGGCCTATGCGAGTTATGAGCCCGCCGTTCCCGTGACGAGCGAAGGATTTATTCTCGGCGGCCTCGGCCTCGTCGGCGGCTTCGCCCTCTTCCACGCCCTCGCCGCGCCCTTTCGCATGATTGGCCGGAAGCGGCGGAAACCTGCCACACAGCGGCGTTGAGATGATTCCAAATATTCTCTCCATCGCCGGCTCGGATCCAAGCGGCGGGGCCGGCGTTCAGGCCGACCTCAAAACCTTCGCGGCGCTTGGATGCTTTGGGCTCGCCGCGATCACCGCCTTGACCGCACAGAACACCAGAGGGGTGCGCGGCGTTTTCATGCCGCCGGCGTCCTTCGTCGGCGACGAGATCGACGCGATTTTCGAGGATATTGACGTCGCCGCCGTCAAGATCGGCATGCTCGGATCGGCCGAGGTCGTCGAGATCGTGGCCGCGCGCCTCGCGGCTTACAAGCCCCCCGCGATCATCCTCGACCCCGTCCTTGTCGCAACGAGCGGCGACGCCCTGGCGCAGCTGGGGGTCGAACGGGCGATCGTCGAGCGACTCTTCCCGCTCGCGAGCCTGATCACCCCCAATTTCGAGGAGGCCGTGCGGCTCGCGGGCGAGCGATTCAAACCCGTCAACAACATCCGCGCCGCCGAGCGCCTGCATCGGCTCGGCGCCAGGGCCGTGCTGATCACCGGCGGCGACGCGGCGGGCGAAACCGCCGACGATTTTTACTTCGACGGCTCCGAGTCGCGAGTGTTTTCCGCGCCCCGCGTCGCGACGCGCAACACGCATGGAACAGGCTGCACGCTGTCGTCCGCGATCGCCGCCTATCTTGGCCGCGGCTTCGCGCTACGGGACGCCATCGCCGCCGCGAAGGCCTATGTGACGGGCGCGCTCCAGGCCGCCGACGAACTCAATGTCGGCGGCGGACGCGGGCCAGCGCACCATTTCTTCGAACTCTGGCCGCGCGGGCCGAAGGGCTAAAGATTACAGCCGCTCAAGCGTCTTCGGGTCCATTCCGCCGCCGAAATATTTGCGCAAGGCTGCGAGAAAGACCTGCTTGTCGTCGGCGATGCTGCCGAAAAGGCTCATCGAAGAATGAAATTTCATATCGTCGGGCGCTCCGAAAATCTGATGAACCGAGCGCCCCTCTATGGCGTTCACCAGTCCCGAGCAGCGCCGCAACCTCGGCCCCAGCACGGGATGACGCAAATAGGCCTCTGCCTCCGCGCGGCCGGAAATCGCAAATCTTTGCGCCATCGGACTGTGCCCTAACCCCTCGATCTGCGGGAAGATGAACCACATCCAGTGGCTT
>DAITNE010000413.1:0-2299 GCA_036834765.1 Methylocella sp. | reverse complement strand
GGCCGATGACGAGCCCCATGAACGGAGCCTTGATGACGCCGCTGAGGAAAGTGTGGACGGCGATCGCCTCAGGCAGCAGCGCGAGGAAGCTTTTTGGCGTGATGCCGCCATAAAACCAGGCGACCAGAATGCCGCCCGCGATCGCCGCCATGTCGGCGAGAAAGGTCAAAAGCGGCAGGCTGATGATCAGGGCGAGGATGCGCGGAACGATCAGCACCTCGATGGGCTTCAGGCCCATCACAACCAGAGCGTCGATCTCCTCGCGCATTTTCATGGAGCCAAGCTCCGCCGTAATGGCCGAGCCGGACCGTCCGGCGATCATGATCGAGGTCAGGAGCACGCCGAGTTCGCGCAGGATCAAGATGCCGATGAGGTCGACGACCAGAATCGTCGCGCCGAAGCGCCGCAGCTGGAAAATCCCCTGCTGCGCGACGATCGCGCCGACAAGGAAATTGATGAGGACGACGATGGGGACGCCGCGAAACGCGATCGCTTCAATATGAGACACCAGCGACGTCGCCCGGAAAAATGACGGCTTCAACACGCTTCTGCCGATCGCGGCGACCACCGCGCCGAGAAACTCGACGCCGTTCATCAGATCGCGGCCAGCATTGACGACGCTCTCGCCTATATCGGCTGAGAGCGCCATCAGAAACGAGCCATGGCGCTGTTTTGGCTCGTCGAACGCGCGGAAATGGGCTTCTCTTAGCAAAATTCCGAATTCGGGGCGGATCGACTCGAACTCGGCGGAGACTCCATTAGAGTCGAGCTCCTGGCGCGTCTTGTCGATCAGCCATGCGCCCGCCGTATCGAGGCGCTGCACATCGGCGAGATCAAGGATTGCCCGGCTCGCGCCGCGGGCCTCGGCCGCCAGCGCCTCGGCGCCGCTCTCTATCCCGGCGCAGGCGTCCAGCGTCCAATGCCCGGCAAGCTTGAGCCGGACAGCGCCTCCCGAACGCTCGCTCGAAAATGTCGGGCCTTCTGCAACATTCATAGTCCGGTCCCGCCGCACGCACGCAAGACGCGCAAAACTCGCATCGATGGCCCCATACGCGCCAAGTGCGGCGAAGCCGAGGCCAGTATTCTCGCGCAAAGGCGCGGAGACGTGGCAAGCATTCGCCTCAAGAGTGCTTTACGGGCAAGCATTCGCCAACCCGCGCTGTTGCCGCAAAGTCACGACGCCCGGCGAACGCGCGCTTTATGCCCGGTAGACGCCGAAATCAAGGCGGCGCGCTCCAGTTTCGTCTTGCACGCCGCGCGAACGCAGTCATAAACGCAGAGTTCGTCTAAAATCTTAACGAGCCTGGAGCGATTGGATTGCGTGTGGGTCGGCTGCATAGCCCCCGGCGGCACGAATTGGCGCCTGTTCGAGGCGGACCGGCGCAGGCGTGGCGGCGCGTGGTCAGCCATGGCGCAGCTTTCGCGGCTTTGCTGGCGCTTCTGCTGGCGCCCCTCCATCTTTGTTGCGTCCACCATTCCGTCTCCAGCGCCGCGAGCTTTGAGGCGGCCCTCGGCCCGGGCGCGCAGGTCGTTCTTTGCGCCCATGGCGAAGACAGCCGGGACCGTCAGGATCGGGCGCCGGTCTCACCCGGGCAGGATCATTGCCCCGGGTGTCACCTCGTCAACGGCGTGGCGCTCATCCATCCGCTGGCGACGGCGGAGGCCGCCTACGCGCAAAGCGCAACCGAAATTCTCGCGCCGCCCGAAACCCTCGGATTTCGCGCCGCGACCAAGATTCTCGCCGCGCGGCCGCGCGGGCCTCCTGTCCTGATCTAACCAGTCATTTTCCCGGCGTTTCCGTCCGCTTCGCAGCGGCGGCGCCGGAAATCGCCCGTTCCAGATCAGGATTCAATCATGTCTTACAAGGCTTTCACGGCCAAAGCAGGCGCGCTCTGCGCCGCGGCCATTCTCATTGGCGTCAGCCCGGCGCTCGCTCACACAATCGTCGGAAACCGCGTCTTTCCAGCAACGCTCACCATCGATGACCCAGGCGTCAACGACGAATTGGCGCTGCCGTCGTTCGGCTATATGGCGGCGTCCAATTACGACGGCACGCCGGGGCCGATCTCCTATACGCTCGGCTGGGAATACGCCAAAACGATCACCGCAGATCTGGGAGTTTCAGTCGGCTCCGCGGGCTATACTTGGCAGAAAAACCCGGCCGCTGGCGGCTGGGCGAACATCGAAACCCAGATGAAATTCGTTTTCTATCAGAACCCGGAGCACGAGTTCATCATCGCGGGGGCGCTTAGCGCGGAATGGGGCGGCACAGGCAGCGGTCAGAATTCGTCGCTCCCCT
>DAITNE010000412.1:0-2304 GCA_036834765.1 Methylocella sp. | reverse complement strand
CCGGCGCCGGGCGCAGGCGCGCGGGATGCATGATCCGGCATCTGCGACAGGTCGAAGGGCTGTTCCGTAGCGTCGGCCACGGCGACGGGCGCCGCCTGGGGAATCCGGTTGAGAATCGAGGCGTCCTGACTGGGCGCGTCGGCGCCGGCCGTTGTCTCAGGCTGCACCTTGGCCGGCCCATCGACCGCCTTGATCATGGCGACCTCATGCGGTGCGGAGCCGCCTTTCAGGGCGAAGCTCATTCCGATGCCGCCGATTCCAGCGACGATGATCGCCGCCATGATGTAAAGCGGTCGGCGCGATCTCGTCTCCGATTCATAGTCGGAGCCAGGCGCAGCCTCATCCTCGTAGAGCCAGTGTTCGGATTGGTCGTCAGCGAGAAATGCGCCGGCGTTTTCGTGCAGGGCGGCGGAAGACTGGCCTCTCGGCGCTTCCGCCTCGAACGAGGCGTAGCCGGCGTTGAGGATGCGCTCCTCCGTTTCGAAATCGTGCGGCTCGGCCTCCTCCCACGCATCGGCCTCATATTGACCCTGCGCCTCGCCAGCTCCAGCGGCGCGATGGTCGGCCTGGGCCTCGAAAACGGCCTTATAGGGGTCGTCCGGCCCGCCCACGAGGCGGGCAAGCTCAACCAGCGGATCTTCGTCGGTCCGGCTCGCCGCGTTCGGCTGGCGCAAACGCCTTTCGAACTGCTCCAAATTGATCATGGGGCGCCGTTTCGCAACAGTGTCGCGCATACTCTTGAACCTCCTGCCGCTTCACGCACGGGACGGCGTTTCAGCCGTCGACGCCTGCGGTTGTCGCGTTCGCCGCGGGCGCCGCCCTCTGCGAACCTGCCCTTACGCCAATATACCGATCATAGCTTTCGCGGAATTGCGCTTCCCCGGCGCTTGGATCCGCGCGTGTTTCGATGCCTGCGACGAAAAATTGATGCGGTTTAACGCATCTCCTCGGGAGCGCCGACTCCGAGAATTTCGAGGCCGGACGACAGGGTATTCGCGAGAACCCTGATCAAACCTAGCCTTGCAACGGTTAGATTTGGCGCCTCTTCATTAAGAAATCGTAATTGTGGCTGATCTTTGCCCCTTGTCCACTGTGAGTGTAAAGTCGATGCCAAATCATGCAAATAAAACGCGAGCCGATGCGGTTCATGCGCCTGAGCTGCAGCCTCGATAACGCGCGGGAACTGCGCCGCGAGCTTGATCAGATCGATTTCACCTTGATCGCAAAGCAGACTGAAATCGGCGCGGGCCAGTCCATCCGTTGAGAGATCAATTCCGGAAATTGTCGCAAGAGCTTGACGAAAAACTGATTTTGACCTTGCGTGCGCATATTGGACATAGAAAACCGGATTGTCTTTTGACTGTTCTATGACTTTGGCGAGATCGAATTCGAGCGGCGCGTCATTCTTGCGAAACAGCATCATGAAGCGGGTGGCATCGACTCCGACCTCGTCGACGACTTCGCGCAAAGTCACGAATTCGCCGGAGCGTTTCGACATTTTCACCGGTTCGCCCGCCCGCATTAATTTCACCAGTTGGCACAGCTTGACGTCGAGCGTCGTCCGTCCGTCCGATAAAGCCTCAACGGCGGCGCGCATTCTTTTTACATAGCCGCCATGATCGGCGCCCCAGACATCGATCAGCAGCGCATAGCCGCGGTCGATCTTCGTCTTATGATAGGCGATGTCCGAGGCGAAATAGGTGTAGGACCCGTCCGATTTCAGTAGTGGCCGGTCGACGTCGTCGCCGAAGGCCGAGGATCGGAACAGGGTCTGCTCGCGATCCTCCCAATCCTCGATCGGCTGCCCCTTCGGCGGGGGCAGGCGCCCCTCGTAGACGAGGCCGCGCTGGCGTAGCGCTGCGATCGCCGCCGCCACCTGGTCGCCGCTCTCGCCCTGCGTCAGGGACCGCTCCGAGAAGAAAATCTCGTGCTCGATGTTGAGCGCGGCGAGGGCCTCGCGGATCATCGCCATCATGCTTTCGATGGCGACCGCGCGCACGTCGTCGAGCCAGTCGCTTTCGGCGAGCCCCCGGAGGCGGTCGCCATAGCGTTGCACAAGGGCCGCACCGACGCTTTTCAGGTAATCGCCGGGGTAGAGCCCTTCCGGGATGCCGCCGATCGGCTCGCCCAGCGTCTCCAGATAGCGCAGGTAGGCCGAGCGCGCCAGAACGTCGACCTGGGCGCCAGCGTCATTGATGTAATATTCGCGCGAAACGCGGTGGCCGGCGAATTCGAGGAGATTGGCGAGGGCGTCGCCGAACACCGCGCCGCGGCCGTGCCCGACATGCATCGGCCCGGTCGGAT
>DAITNE010000411.1:0-2310 GCA_036834765.1 Methylocella sp. | reverse complement strand
GGGGCGGGCGAGGCCGCGTTGACCGCCTTCTGGCAGGCGGCGGAGAGATTTGCGAGATTGCTTCGGAGGCAGGCGAGCGCCGCCGATCCACCGGGCGGCACGCTGGCGCAATTGGCGCGATAGTCGCTCTGGCACGAGGCGCGGATGGCGCCGATCTCAGCCTGCGTCGGTTCGCCGAGCGCCGGCGCAGTCAGAAGCAAAAATCCAAGGGCCGCGGCGCCCTGAAGCCGCGCCGCGCCAAAGCCTCCGTCATTTTTGATCATTGCAGCCCCCGAAATGCCGAGGGAGGATGGCAGCGTCGGCAACCCTGCGCAAGGGCGGCTTCCCTTAACATTCAGGACGAGCGCGCTATTCGACGTCGAGCGGCTCCGCGCCGGAAGGGCGTCCGTCCGGGCCGAGCGTAATCTTCTCGATTCGCTGTTCGGCGCTCGCGAGCAAATTGGAGCAATGCGTCTTCAACGCCTCGCCGCGCGCGTAGATTTTGATCGAGTCCTCAAGGCCGACTGAGCCCTTTTCGAGCTGATCGACGATTTTTTCGAGTTCAGCGAGGGCGGTCTCGAATGAGAGGCCGGCGACGTCTTCATTCTGCTGCGGCTCAACGGCCATGTTCGCCAACCCCGTAAGTGCGGACCGAACCAATCTTTCGTCGACGAAAGATCTAGGCGGGGACCGGCCATAGAGCAATATCGGATTGGATGGAATCGCGTGCGATTCCATCCCGATGAAATTGCTCGCAATTTTAAGGTGGAGCGAATTCGCCGCAGGCGAACGCGCTCTAATGCAACTCCAGGGCGAAGGGCGTCCCTTCGAAGCAATCGGCGCCGCGGCCGATCTTCGCGATCGCCGCATTCATCCGGCCGCTCCGCTGCAATATCCTGTCGCCAAGGGCGACCAGACGGGCATTCGGCGTCGCCGTCGGCGATTTGCGCCGGATCGCGGCGGCGATCTCGTACTCGTCGCGATGGGGGCTCAAGGCGCAGGCGGCGATGAAGGCGGCGGCGGTCGAGCGGCTGACGCCGGCGTAACAATGGATCAGCATCGGCGCCGTGCGGTCCCACCGCTTCACGAAATCGAGAAGGGCGGCGACATGGGCGTCGGAGGGCAGAATATGGCCGTCGATCGCGACGACGATATCGGACATCGAGACAAAGAGATGCTGCTCGGGGGCGATTTCCGAAGGACGGACGACAGGCGTGCCCGCGTCGATCAGGGTGACGAGGCTGCGGGCGCCCGTCGCGCGGACGATCTCCGGCACCTTCGCCAGCGAGCAGACGTGCAAGTGGGCCATACAACTCTCCTTATGAGAGCCTATTCCGAAAATTTGCCATTTCTTCGGAAAAAAACAGGCGTTCGCTGGATAAAAGGCGCGATCGCCGCGGTCGCCGCGCGGGCGGCGGCGCCTTCATACCGCATTGCAGCAAAAGATTCACGCTAAAATGCCGAAGTTGGCTGCGCTAAACCGTCTCAAGCTTTGAGCTAAGCTTTAGAAGCTCGTCCAGAAAGCGCTCCGCCGCGAGCGTCGGCGCCCAGGGCTCCCAAGGCGTCCCGCCATAGATCGCCGCCAACGGATCGACGCTGAGCGGCTGATGCGGAATGCCCAGTGTCGCACGCACCTCCTTGCGGGTCCAGCCGACCACATGCACGGCCTCGGACGCCGCCGCGACCCGATCGGCCCTTTTGTGCGGCTTTTTGTCCGCCTCCGTCCACGGCGCCAGTCCGTAGCGCACCGCGATGACGCGCTCCAGCGATTCGGTCAGCCTGCGATAGGATTCGCCGAGAAACGGCTTCACCACGGAGATGCAATCGAAGCCGAGCAGCCCCTCGTCGGCGTCATGCAGCAATTCGCGCAGATCCGCGCGCGGATCATCGATTTCGGGAAACCACAGCCGGCGCAGCGCCAGAACGAGCAGCGAATGCTGGGCGACCGATAGCGGCAGCTCCCACGCCGAATGCCCGCCCCAGCGGTAGGTGCGGGCGAGGCCGATGGCGAGATCGCTGTCCTCCCAGTCGAATGGCGTCGGATTGAGGAGATCGAGCCGTTTGCCCGATAGAAGACGGACCCAGGCGCGGGTCGGCGCCGGGGGCGTCGCGGTCCGCGGGTGGGAACTCATGTGGGTCCGGCCAGCGCCGCGCATTCGGCATGACGCCAGCACGTGACGAGATGATCATTGACCATGCCGGTCGCCTGACAAAAGGCGTAGATGATGGTGGGTCCGCAAAAATTGAAGCCGCGACCCTTCAGATCCTTCGACAGCCGCGTCGAGAGCTCCGTCTGCGCAGGAATCTCGGCGGAATGGCGAAAGGCGTTCT
>DAITNE010000410.1:0-2317 GCA_036834765.1 Methylocella sp. | reverse complement strand
CGCAAGGCGCGGCCGGCCGGCGCTCCTGGATCGACGCGATAAAGGCGGGGCCCCGGCTCTTCGACGTCGAGAACTGCAGCCGGGCGGTCCGGCCGATTCATCCCGCGGCGGCGGTGACCGCACTGCGCGCGGCGTTCCCGCGCGATGGGGTTCTGCTCGTCGATTCAGGCGCGCACCGCGCTTTCGCCGGCCACTACTGGAGCGCTTATGAGCCGCGGACCTATATTTCCGCGACCAATCTCGGACCGATGGGCTGGGCGATCCCGGCGGCGGTCGGCGTCCAATGCGCCTTGCCGGGCCGCCGCGTCGCGGTGATCACTGGCGACGGCTGCATGCAGATGCATGGCATGGACGTGCAGACCGCGGCCCGCTATCGCCTGCCGATCGTCTTCGTGGTGCTGAACAACGGCGCCCTTGGCAATGTCTGGCTGCGCGCCCACCAGTATGGTCCGCTGCCATCAGAGCTGACGACCATTCCCGACCATGATTGGGCCGGTTTCGCGCGCGCGCTTGGCGCGGAGGGCATGACGGTCGAGGACCCCGCCGACCTCGGCGACGCCTTCAATAGGGCGCTCGCGGCGAACGCCGCCGTCGTCATCGACGTGAAAGCCGACAAGGACTGCCCGACGCCGGTTTATGACTTCAGCGACGGCGCGCGCGCGTGGTCCTATCACGAATAGGAGACCTGTGATGGCCGTGCTCGAAATGGACGCCGCCCGGCTGCCCGCCCCAGCCAAAGCGATGTTCGATCGCATCGCCGCGAAGCGCTTGGCTCTCGGCGAGGGCTTCGGCGGTCCTTATCTCGCCCTGTTCAATCATCCCGCGCTGGCGGAGCGGGTCGAGGCCCTGGGCTTTTTTCTCAAATTTGAGGGAGTCCTTCCCCGCGCGGCCTATCAGTTCATCGTGCTGAGCGTCGCGCGGGCGACCGGCGCCGCCTTCGAGTGGAGCGATCATGTTCGCCACGCGCTGGCCGCGGGGCTGCCGCAGTCCATCGTGGACGCCATCGCCGACGGACCCTGCGTAGGCCTTCCAGAGCCCTATGAACTCTTGCGCGAGATCCTGGCGCAGACGCTTGCCTGGCGACCCGTGCCGGATGCGCTGCAGGCTCGCGCGGCCGCGGAATGGGGCAAGGAGGGCCTCGTCGAGATTGTCGTGATCTCGGGTTTTTATCAGATGTTCGCGGCGATCAACCAAGGCTTCGACATCCAGCCGCCGGCCGAAGCCGCGCCGCCGACGCGCGCTTGAGGCGTCGCATCGCCCGGAAAAGCACGCCGGAAACCGCTTCAGGCTTCGTCGACTCGCCGCGTCGCGCAACGAGGCGCACCCATGATCGACGAGAGCCGCGCCTTCGCGGCGCGGCCCCAATTTCGTGCGCCAGTTTTGTCGGCTCTAAGGAACCGGGAGGAGCGTTGCTACAGTGCCTGGGAGCGTGCCGGACGCGGACGCGCAGCCATGGCCGGCGGCGGTGCGCGGCACGATCGACTTGTTCAGCATTTTGGTGAGGTCGACGACGGCGAGGCCGGTCGCCGTCGTTCCGGTGGTAGGCCAATTGGCGAGCACCGCGATCGCGTCCTTGGCGCCGTTCGGGCTTTGATAGGCGGTCGTCGTGTGCGGATCATAGCCATTGCTGAAGCCTGCAATGTTGCAGGTGACCCAGTCGCTGATCTGGGGCGTGCCGGCGCCGGATGTGGCGGGCAGCGCGATGGCGGTGATCGCGTTGCCGCCGAACTCGCCCGCGACGATGCCAATATGAGTTCCCTGCGCGACCGCCACGGCGCTGGCACCCGCCGCCAGGAACGACTCCGAGAGGGTTTGAACCTGCGAGGGCGCGATCCAGGTTCCCTTCGGAGAACCCGCCGTGAATGTCGCCTGCGTCAGATCGGCGAGAAACACTTGCGAGGGGGAGGAGAATTCGCCCGGCGCCAGCGCTATTCCCGTCGTGCAGTCTTCGCCCGTCGAATCAGCATCGCCATAGCCCGGATTCGAGAAAAGCTTTTCAAAGAACGTCGGCGCGAGGGGATTTGCGATGTTGACGATCTCGAAGTTGTTGTTCTCGGAGGCCGACAATATGAAATTGCGGCTTGGATCGACCAGCGGGTCTTCCGAAATCACGCCTGCCGGCGATTTGAACGGCTTCTCGAAAGTGAGGGTTGCGAGCTCGAGGATCTGGAATCCTGGCGAGCCGCCGATGCTCAATCCAATCGTCGCCGTGTTGTGCGTGGCATCCATCGCGACGCCGCAGTTCGTGCATGAGCCGCCCGAAAATCCGATCGTTTTGGAGCCGCCGCTTTTCAGGGTATTGCTGAGAGTTGTGCCA
>DAITNE010000409.1:0-2317 GCA_036834765.1 Methylocella sp. | reverse complement strand
CGGCGCCAACGCGCACAGGCGCGGTGCGCGCTAAACGCTTGATTAACAAGTTTCGTGCACTCTCGAGAGTTCGGAATGCGGCTCCGACCCCGTAGCGGACCAAACCCTGTGAAATTTCTTCGCAAAGCCTTCGCGGACGACACCAAAGCAATTGCGGCGATCGCGTTGCTCGGTTTGGTGATGCTCGCGCTTTTCAGACCTTAAAAGTCAAAGCACCGAAGGTCGAAGAGCGGGACGCCGAAGCTCGGCAGGACGAAGCGCGCAGGGGGGCTGGAGCTCCCATCCGCAGGTTTTCGCTCGAGTTCGATGGATCGTCGCCATCCAAGCTTAATTTCATGTTGGGATCGCGTTCAGGCCATAATCTCGTCCGAGACGCGTGGGAATTTTTAATACTTGTACTCGTTCGCGCTCGGAATTGCGTGAGTCGCGCCTCTGAAATGAAGCAAAATCAAGGCGGACTTCAGTGGCGCAACATTTGCTTGGTCAAGAATAACGTTCGCGGGAGGTAGGCGTCCACAAGCTGGAAAGCAACAATGACAAAGATACTCATTCTTGTTTGCTCATTATCGACTCCAGTCGAAGAATGCTCGCCTATGAACGCCGTCAGCGCCGCCCGCGGCCCTGACGTGCAAAACCCCATGATGTGCGGCCTTTTTGGCCAGAGCCAGCTTGCGCAGTCGGCGATCGGCCCGCAGGAAGGCGAATATGAAAAGATCATCTGTTCGATGGGCGGCGCGGGCTGATTAGATGGATTCAAGCGGCGGCCGACGGTTCCGCTTGACGCGTCACGCCTCGCCCCTTGCAGCACACGTACGGGCGCCCGTCCGGAGAAGACCGCGGCTTTGGCTTGCTGTGCGGCTCGGGTATCTTTTCCGACGTGACGGGCTGTGCGATGCCGGCCCCGTCAACCAGCCGGCGCCCGCGCGTCAAGCGCCGGCTTCGAGCGACTCTATTGATCCGGCTCCGCCTGCTCCACCGTCTCGTCGACGACATGGCCGAGATGATCGACCTGTTCGTCGAAGGTTCGCCGCGAATTGGGATCGACGACGGCGATGGGCGCGCTAAGCGCCAGTCCCGCCGCGCCGCCGACCGTCTGGCCGACGCCCATGGCGAAGCCGCCAACGCGCTCCCCAAGGCTCTCACCCGCGCCCGCGAACGCCTCGCCGGCGATCAGCCGCTGGCCAATCCGTTGAACGATTTCGGGATTGTCGGCAAACGTCGAATGGTTGAGACGATCCGCGCCGCGCTGATCGCTGAGATCAATCACGTCGATGCCGGAGTTGGCGAGCGCCGTGTGGTAAGGTTCGGCCAGGGGATCGATCTGCCCGAGCCGCGCGACGTCGCCGGCGAGCAGGCGAGAGGCCCTCAAAGCCGTGTCGTTGCGCGACACGAACACGGTGAGGCGCGGCCGCGGTTGTCCGATGCTACGCCATTGCGTGGCGAACACATCGATATCGACATCCGGCGCGGCCAATATGACGTTGCGAACTTTCGCCGTCACGCGGCCGTCCCGGATCGCCATTTGACGCAAGGTTTCCATCAGCAGCCACGCGCCCATCGAATGGGCCATGACGGTGACCTCTCCGACGCTGGGATCGCTCGCCACGCGCCGCAGCGTTTCTTCGAGCGCGTCGCGGGAGGAAATGGTGCTCTCCCTGTCATAGACGTATTGGAAGATGCTTCCCCGCGACGGCCATGTGAACAGGATCGGGGCGGCGTCCGCGCCGGAATCATGCGCGATCTGGGCCAATCCATAGACCGCGTCTTCGAAACGATTGTTGAAGCCATGCACGAAGACGAGCACGCGGCGGTTATGCGGCAGATTGCGCTTCAGCCACGCCTGCGGCTCACGCGCATCTGCAAGAGGGGTGACGGAGAGCGTGGCGAAATCGGTCTGCGGATTGGGCGGCAGGCTCGACGGCCATTGCACCTGACCGACCTGCCTGTGGGCGGCAGGCGGGATTGAGACGGCGATGTCGGTCAGTGCGATCTTGCTTTCGCGCTCGCCGGTGAACAGGACGCCGGGATCGCGCGACGGCGCTCGCGTCGTCGCGACGAGAAGATCGACTTGAGCCGCGTCGGGTGGGCTGGCCGCGACCGGCTCCAGAACGCCAGTCGGCCGCCCACATCCGGCAAGAACGCCGCAGGCCAGAACAAGAGCCGCCAAACGCATCGGTTCCCCGTCTTGAAAGCCGCCTCGCAGACCGATTATCGCTTAGAATTTTCGAATATCCGTTAACGCATCGCGCGAACTTCGCCGTGCGCGCGAAATGCGGCCCGCGCATCAACCGACGTCGATTGATTGATGCGCGGGCCA
>DAITNE010000408.1:0-2319 GCA_036834765.1 Methylocella sp. | reverse complement strand
GGGGCGCCCGGCCCGCCGCCCTGGCCGACTGGTCCCTGCTGGCCGAAATTCCGCTGGACGACCGTGCCAGGCGGCCCATTAAGGCGCCCGAACGGCACGGGAACCGGAATCGGGATCGGCAGGAAGCCCGGACCTTGCGGCGGCGGTGGCGGCAATTCGATAAAAGCGACCGGCTGCGGCGGCAGGAAATAGACCGGGGGCGGCGGCGGCGGCGGATATATGAGGGGGTCAAAGATGATGACGGGACTGTCGATGATCACATATTCGGCCGGCGGCGGCGGCGGCAGGCCGCCGAAGTCGTAGACGTCGAAGTCCGGCGGCGGCTCCAATGGCGCCGCGAGGAAGCTCAGGCGCCGGCGCGCGTCGTAGAAATGCGGCCCCTTCGGATAGCGTCGCATATAGCTCCAGCAGGCGTCCGGCGTATTCGCCGCCAGCGTCCGCCGCCAGGTCAACGCTTCGCGCCGCGCAGCCAGCAGGGCGCGCACGCGCCCGGCGAGCGGATCGTTCGGATAGGCGAGGAGGAAGTCCTGATATCCTTCAAGCGTATCGCGTTCGAGCGCCGCGGCGTAGGCTTCGTTCGCCGGAAATGAGCTGATCGGGCGCGATTGCAGGGCCGCGTAGCTGACCGAGGTCCCGGCGGAAGGCGCGTTCGGCGCGCCCTCGAGCAGGACGAGCGGCGGGGTGATGTTCGCGGCGTCCCAAGGGGTCACGGCGCCCTTGGTGGCCTCGTTGGCGCGCAGCCGCGACTGAGCGAAGGCGACGTCGACCGGAACGCCGCCCTGCCGCAGCATTTCCGCCAGCGCCTGCGCATAGGCACCGTAGGGGCCCGGCTCGTCCGGCGCGATGGTGCCGGGCGTCGCGTTGAAGGCGTAAAGGGAGCCCGGATCCGCGTCGATCAGCGCGAGGCCGCCGGCGAGGTTTCCGCCCGGCGCGAAATGATTGCCGCGCGCGGCGTCGAGGACAATGATCCGGGCGCGCAGCGGAATTGCGGCGAGAGCCCGCGTAAAATCCGAGACGCGCATCGCCTGCAGCGGAATGTCCGTATCACGCGCGATGTTCGCGTCGATCGGCGCGAAATAGTTATCGCCTTCATATTGAAGGCCGCGGCCAGCGAGGTAGACGAAGGCGATGGCGTCCGGCCCTCCCTGCGTCGCCTTGCCGAGGAAATCCTGGAAGGCGCGGCGCAGCGAATCCTGATCGAGATTGGCTGCGCCGGTTACGTCGAAGCCGGCCCCGCGCAAGGTCTCGGCGATGAGCCCTGCGTCATTGGCGGAGGTCGCAAGGGGATCGGCATAACGCGTATTGCCGATCACGAGCGCGATGCGCGGTCCGCTGCTTTGCGCCGCCGCCCCGGTGAGGGAAAGGCAGGCCGCAAAAACCGCCACGAAAAATCTGAAAAGAAGCGTTCTCAGCATCGTCGTCCCTCAATTCGCGGCCAAACTGCCGTCGCTTTAGAGAGAAGCAATGCGGCTGAACGGTGTCTGAATGAAAAGGCGCCGGCGCATTATCCGATCAACTTCGCGACGCTCTCTCGCAGTTTCGGCAGAACCTCCGTCTCGAACCAGAGGTTTTGCTTGAGCCAGCCGCTGTTGCGCCAGGAGGGATGCGGCAGAGCGATGACTTTCGGGCTTTCGCCGGAAGATTCCGGCGGGCGCCGCACGATCTCGTCGACATGTGCGCCCTTCGGCAAAGGCCCTCCGAGCCGCGCGAAATGATAATCCTGCGCGTAGCGGCCGATCGCCAGGATGCATTCGATCTTCGGCAAGGCGCGGAAGAGTTCGTCGTGCCAGGCGGCGCGGCACTCCGAGCGCGGCGGCAGATCGCCTTTTTTGGCGGTGTGGCCCGGAAAGCAGAACCCCATCGGTGCGATTGCGATCCGCGTCTCGTCGTAGAAAACCTCCCGCGAGACGTCCATCCATTGCCGCAAACGATCGCCGGAGGCGTCATCGAACGGCAGCCCGCTCAAATGCACGCGGACGCCCGGCGCCTGGCTCGCGATCAGAAGTCGCGCGGATGACGAAACTCTGAGGATCGGCCGCGGCTCGTGCGGCAGTTTTGCGCCGCGCGGCGCGTCGCGGCAGATCCGGCAAGCCCGGATCCGCCCCGTCACGGCGGCGAGATCAGAGTTCAAACACCAGTCCATCCTTGGCGAGCGTCAGTCCGGCCTGCTCCATCTCGCCGCGGCGCGCCTGCGCGGATGGGCCCATATGCGTGAGAACGATTCGCTTGGCCGTGAAGCGGGACAGATTGGCTTTGAGCGTCGGCCAGTCCATGTGATTGGCGAGCGGTGCATCGCCCGAAGAACATTCGCAGATAAAA
>DAITNE010000407.1:0-2332 GCA_036834765.1 Methylocella sp. | reverse complement strand
GACGCGAACGGGTCGAAAACCCAATCTGGCGGTCCGGGCTACTTCGCGCTCGACCATCAGATATTCGGGACCGGTTTCGGCGAGGCCTAATCCTTGCCGAACGTCTCGTCGAAGGAATAGCCGGCCCCGCGCACGGTCCGGATCGGATCCCTTTCGCCGGCGTTCGATAAAGCCTTGCGCAGGCGCCCGACATGAACGTCGACGGTCCGCTCGTCGATTTCCGCCGAAAGCCCCCAGACGCTATCGAGCAGTTGCGCGCGGGAGAACACGCGGCCGGGCTTCTCCATCAAATGTTCGAGCAGGCGAAATTCGGTCGGCCCGAGATGCACGTCGCGCGCGGCGCGATGAACGCGCCAGTTCTGCCGGTCGAGCTCAAGATCGCCGGCGACAAGCAATCCGGCGACGCGATCCGGCCGGGCCCGCCGCAACAAGGCGCGCACGCGCGCCATGAGTTCCGGCACGGAAAAGGGCTTCACCACATAATCGTCGGCGCCGATCGAGAGACCGCGCACGCGCTCGCTTTCCTCGCCGCGCGCCGTCAGCATGATGACCGGCAGGCTGCGGGTGGCTTCCCGCGCGCGCATCCGCCGGCAGATTTCGAGGCCCGACACGCCGGGCAGCATCCAGTCGATGATGACGAGGTCGGGGACGACTTCGCTCAGTCGGACCTCGGCCTCGTCGCCGCGCTCGACCCGGTCGACCACGAAACCTTCGGCCTCGAGATTATAGGCGAGCAGCAGGCTGAGGGCGGCCTCGTCCTCGACGACGAGGATGCGGGGGGCGGGCGTTGTGGCGACGGCGCGCGCGCCGTTGGTGCGGGTTTCGATAGACGTTTGAATGTCGCTCATTGCTCTCAACCTGTGACAGAGGGTGATTCGGATAGAAGGCCCCGGCCCTTTGGCCGGTCGGTCGGCATGGTTTCGCCGCTGACGAGGTAGACGACGGTCTCGGCGATATTGGTCGCGTGATCCCCGATCCGCTCGATGTTCTTCGAGCAGAAAAGAAGATGCGCGCAAAACGAAATGTTGCGCGGATCCTCCATCATGAACGTCAGGAGGTCGCGAAAGACGGAGTCCTCAAGGGAATCGAGGTCGGCGTCATAGACCCAGACTTCCCGCGCTCTTTCGGCGTCGCGCTGCGAGTAGGCGTCGAGCACATCCTTCAAGAGGATCGCAGCCAGATCGTGCATGGATTTGAGACCGACGATGGCGCGCGGAATGCGCACGTCGGCGGCGACCCTGATGGCGCGCTTGGCGATGTTCTTGGCGAGATCGCCGACGCGTTCGAGATCATTCGAGATGCGGATCGTCGCGATGATTTCGCGCAGGTCGACGGCGAGCGGCTGGCGACGCGCGATCGTCAAAATCGCCTGCTCCTCGATCTCGCGTTGAAGGAAATCGAGGCGGGGATCGCTATTGATCGTCGACTGGGCGAGTTTGATGTCGAAATCGGAGAGGGCGTCCATCGCGTCGGACAGCATTTTTTCGGCGATGCCGCCCATTTCCGCGATCTTTTGGCCGAGGCCTTCGAGTTCGGTGTCGTAAGCTTTGACGATATGGTCGGTCATGTCAGCATCCACCAATCAGCCGAACCGGCCTGTGATATAGTTTTGCGTCTGCTTGTTGGCCGGAGATGTGAACATCTGCGCGGTTACGCCGAACTCGACCAGCTCCCCAATATACATGAACGCCGTGTAGTCGGAAACGCGGGCGGCCTGCTGCATGTTGTGGGTAACGATCGCAATTGTGTAGTTTTCCTTGAGTTCGTCGATCAGCTCCTCGATTTTCGCCGTCGAGATCGGATCGAGGGCGGAGCAAGGCTCGTCGAGCAGGATGATCTCCGGCTGAATGGCCACGGTGCGGGCGATGCAGAGGCGCTGCTGTTGGCCGCCGGAGAGCGACAGGCCGGACGCCTTCAGATTGTCCTTGACCTCCGGCCAGAGCGCGGCGCTTTCCAGCGCCGCCTCGACCCTGTCGTCGAGTTCGGACTTGCCGATCCTCTCATAGAGCCTGACGCCGAAAGCGATGTTGTCGTAAATCGACATTGGAAACGGCGTCGGCCTCTGAAACACCATGCCGACGCGGGCGCGCAGCATATTGAGGTCCTGGCCCGGGCGGAGGATGTTCTCCCCGTCGAGCATGACCTCGCCTTCGGCTCTTTGATTCGGATAGAGATCGTACATGCGGTTCAGGACGCGCAGCAGCGTCGATTTTCCGCAGCCGGACGGCCCGATGAAGGACGTCACCCTGTTGGAATACAGCGGCAGGCTCACGCCCTTCAGCGCCTGGGAGTCGCCATAGAAGAAATTGAGCCCCCGAATGGTTACCTTCTG
>DAITNE010000406.1:0-2338 GCA_036834765.1 Methylocella sp. | reverse complement strand
CGCCGCCATCGGCATACATGCCAGGCGCCTGCGCCGCCCGGGCGACCTTGAGCGCCGTCAGCCGGCCAGTCATCCCGCGTCATCATTATACCCACAACTATACCCATGAATATAATGCGGATTATGACGAATGGCGCCGAATGTGTCCATCCTTAAATGAAGTGTTATCTATATGAATTCATGGGGTATTTTCGTGGATTAGCGTAGAATAGAGAATGGGGTCTGGCGGAGGGAGCGGGATTCGAACCCGCGATACGGTTTCCCGCATACACACTTTCCAGGCGTGCGCCTTCAACCACTCGGCCACCCCTCCGCATTTTCGCTAAAAAGATTGGACGGACGTCCCTTCCGGCCGGCTCCGCCGGGAGGCCCCGGCGCCGCGGCGCATCGCGAAAGAGCGCGCACTATAGTGTCCCGCGCGGCGAGCGCAACCGGGCGATCGCGCCATGCCCGGCCTTGACGCAGAGCCCTGCGCCAAATCTTGCGCCGCCAGGTCCTGCGCGAGGTCCTGCCCGGCATCCAGGCATTGCCCGGAATCTGGAGCCGGACGCCGCCCAGCTAAGGGCGAACGCTCCGAATCGACTATGCCGCCATGCCGAGAAATCGACCCTCTCACCATGTCCTGTCCCCGCCGGCTTGCGCCTGTGCCGGGCGAGCGGGCCTCCCACTTCGTTTGGCGCTTCACCGAAGTTTGGCCCAGCCTATCGATTTTCGACGATTTCCGTTCGCAAATTGCGCTCAAAGCGATGTGACGGGCATCACTTTGGGGGGCCATCGCCCCTATATCGGCTAAAATCTTCATCGATTCGAAACCGGAGCGGCGGAGCATCTGAAATTCGGATCGGAGGCCACGCGGACCGTTCCGCCACTCAAATAAATGGATTTGCGCCATGACCGAGGCTTATTTCGATCAGCCTGTCGCAGAAGCGCCCGAGACGACAACGCTTGAACTCGTCGCCCCCCGCTCTTTCCAACTTCGCGCCGCCACGACGAGGCGCGAGCACGACCTCCTCGGCGAAGCCGACATTCCTGCCGACGTTTATTGGGGGATTCATACGCTGCGGGCGGTGGAGAATTTCCCGATCACCGGCGTCCTCGTCGGGCATTTTCCCGAACTCGTGCATGCTTTGGCGCTCGTCAAGCAGGCGGCCGCGCGCGCCAACCGGCGTCTTGGCCATTTGCCATTCGACAAGGCCGAAGCGATCGATCGCGCCTGCGCCCTCATCGTCAACGATAAGCGCTTTCTTGATCAATTCGTCGTCGATGCGGTCCAGGGCGGCGCCGGCACATCGACCAACATGAACGCGAACGAGGACATAGCCAATGTCGCGCTGGAGCTGACGGGCCGGCCGCGCGGCGACTATGGGACGCTGCATCCGATCGACGACGTCAACATGGCCCAATCCACCAATGACGCGTACCCGTCCGCCTTGCGCCTCGCCGTGATCTTCGCCACGGAGTCGCTCACTCCCATGCTGCAGGACCTCGCCTTCGCTTTCAAAGCCACGGCGGTGGAGTTCGGCGACGTGCTGAAGATCGGCCGCACGCAGCTGCAGGATGCGGTGCCGATGACGCTCGGCCAGGAGTTCGACGCGTTCCATGTCACCATCAAGGAGGATGTCGATCGGCTGCGGGAGGCCGCCGACCTGTTTCGCGAGATCAACCTCGGCGCCACCGCGATCGGCACTGGAATCAACACGGATCCGCGCTATGCGTCTCTCGCCGTCGCGGAACTGGCGCGCCTGTCCGGGCAGCGGCTGGTTCTGGCCGCCAATCTCATCGAGGCGACCTCCGACATGGGCGCCTTCGTGCTGTTTTCGGGCGTACTCAAACGGGTCGCGGTAAAGCTTTCGAAGATCTGCAACGATCTGCGCTTGCTGTCCTCCGGTCCGCGCGCGGGACTTGGCGAAATCCGCTTGCCGGCCGTTCAGGCCGGATCGTCGATCATGCCGGGCAAGGTCAACGCGGTGATTCCGGAGGTCGTGAGCCAGGTGGCCTATCTTGTCATCGGCCACGATCTGACCGTAACGATGTGCGCTGAAGCCGGCCAGCTCCAGCTCAACGCATTCGAGCCGACGATCGGCTATTCGATCCTGACGTCGCTGCGCATGCTGACCGCCGCAATCCACACCCTGAACCATCGCTGCGTCGCCGGTATCGAGGCGGATCGAGAGCGCTGCCTCGAACTCGCCCGGAACAGCATCGGTCTCGTCACCGCGCTCGCGCCGATGCTCGGCCACGAGGTCTGCTCGCATATCGCGCGCCGCGCCCTCGACGAGGGACGCAAGGTCGCCGACATCGTTCTGGAGGAAGGTCTGATGACCGAGGCGCAACTCGG
>DAITNE010000405.1:0-2342 GCA_036834765.1 Methylocella sp. | reverse complement strand
CCCCGGCGCCATGGAGATACTGCTGCTTCGTCGCCTCGAATGTCAGAAAGGCGCGCAGAGCCGCGCGGTTGGCGGCGCTCGGCTTTCCGGCCCTCGCCCAGCACTGCCTCATAGGCGTTGCAGTTCTGCGAGAACGGGAGAGCGCCTACAGAATAAACCGGCTCAAATCCGCGTTTCGCGCCAGATCGCCGATGTTCTTCTCGACAAAAGCCGCGTCGATCACGATGGTCTCGCCGAAGCGATCGGTCGCCGTGAAGCTCACTTCATCGAGCACGCGCTCCATCACCGTCTGCAACCGCCGCGCGCCGATATTCTCCACCGCCGAATTGACCTCCGCCGCGATCTTCGCCAGCGCGTTGACAGCGTCCTGCGTAAATGAAAGCGCGACGCCTTCAGTGCGCAGCAGCGCCTCATATTGCTTGATGAGGCTCACCTCGGTCTCGGTCAGGATGCGGCGGAAATCATCCTCGGTCAGCGGCGCGAGTTCGACCCTGATCGGCAGGCGCCCCTGCAATTCCGGCAGCAGATCCGAGGGCTTCGAGACATGGAACGCGCCCGACGCGATGAACAGGATGTGGTCGGTCTTCACCACTCCGTGCTTGGTCGGCACATTGGTGCCTTCGATCAGCGGCAGGAGATCGCGCTGCACGCCCTCGCGCGAGACATCGGCGCCGCCGCGCCCCTCGCGCACGCAGATCTTGTCGATCTCGTCGAGAAACACGATGCCGTTGTTCTCGACCTCGTGGATCGCCTCGCGCACGACCTGGTCCTGATCGACGAGCTTGTCGCTCTCCTCGGTGATCAGCGGCGCGGTGGCGTCCTTCACCGTCGTCCGGCGCGGCTTTGCGCCCTTGCCCATCGCCTTGCCGAAAATATCGCCGAGCGAAATGGCGCCGATCTGCGAGCCCGGCATATTGGGCAGTTCGAACATCGGCAGCGAGCCGCCGCCTCCCTGGGCGATATCGATCTCGATGTCCTTGTCGTCGAGTTCGCCCGCGCGGAGCTTTTTACGAAAGCTATCGCGGGTTTGCGGCGAGGCGCCGGCGCCGACGAGAGCGTCGAGAAGGCGATCCTCGGCGGCGAGCTCGGCCTTCGCCCGCACGAGTTTGCGCTTGTCGTCGCGGATCATGGAAATCGCCGTCTCGACGAGATCGCGGATGATCTGCTCGACATCGCGGCCCACATAACCGACTTCGGTGAATTTCGTCGCCTCCACTTTCAGAAAAGGCGCGCCCGCGAGCTTGGCGAGGCGGCGCGAAATCTCAGTCTTGCCGCAGCCGGTCGGGCCGATCATCAGGATGTTTTTCGGCAAGACCTCATCGCGCATGGAGCCTTCGAGGCGAAGCCGCCGCCAGCGGTTGCGCAGGGCGATGGCGACGGCGCGCTTGGCGTCGTGCTGGCCGACGATGAAGCGGTCGAGTTCGGAGACGATCTCGCGCGGCGAAAAATCGGTCATGTGGTCTTCGATGTGAGAGGATGGGGAAGGTGCCGGGTGAAAGTTTCAGGCAGCAGACGCAGCGCCGCATGGCGCAAAGGCCGCCACCCGGCGCTGATCGCGAGCACAAAAACGCCGAGCGCCAAAAGCGTCGCGGGCGTTGTTTCATGCTGGATGCCGGAGCGATGGATCAGCGCGCCGAAGGCGAATCCGGCATAGGCCAGAGCCGACACAAGAAACGCCCGCCGGTCGATGACGACGGCGACAAGCCCAAGGCCGAAAAAGATTGCGATGATGCCGACGGCCCGCGGCGTATCGAGATTTGCGACGCCGCCCAAAAACCCGAAGATGAGCGGCTGCACGACAAGAGGCGCGGCCAGAAGATGCAGCCAGAACGCGATATCGGTTTTGCGCGTGACGCGGGCGGGGTCTGCCATGTCGAAGCGCATCGCCTCGAGGAAGACAACGACGCCGCAGGCGATGACGAGCGCGCTGCGAAGGCGGATGTCCAGATCCGGCGCAAGCGCCAGCACGAAGGCGATAATTGCGGTAGTGACCATTGCGGCCCCGGCGGCGACGGTGATCGGAACCCTGAAGCGCCAATAATGAAGCGCGGCCAATCCCGTCGCGACGAGGGCGCTCAATCCGACCGCCAACCCTGTCGTATCCGGAAGGAAGCCGAGGCCCTCCCGCCATACCGGCCGCGCCTCCGGCAGCGCCATGGCGAAGACGAAAGCGAAAGCCCCGAAAGCCGAGCCGACGAAAGACAAAAGAAGCGCGATGCTCGGCAGCGCCATGCGGCGTTTGCGCGTGAAGAACTCGGCGAGGAGCCATGAAAGGGCTGCCGTGACGGCCCACATCCACCCGGTCCCGAAATTCGTCTGGGCGAAATAGGCGCTCGATCCCA